>JADGQG010000008.1 GCA_017882025.1 Chloroflexota bacterium | reverse complement strand
GAGCAGGCCCAGGAAGACGAGCCCGACCGCGTCGGACGGCGAGCCGTCGATCGACCACGCGGGGGTGCCGTCGGCCAGCGTCCGCTCCCGCACCCGGAGCGGGCGCCACATCGTCCGCGAATGGCCGACCGCGCTCTGGTTCGTGTCTGGTGCGATCACCAGGACTTCGCCAAGGGTCGCCATTGCCTGCGCCAGCGCGAGCAGGCCGCGCGACTCGATGCCGTCGTCGTTCGTGACGAGGATGCGCGGGCGCCTGCCCGGCGCGGGAGTCGCAGGAATCACTCGGGCGACGCGTCTGCCGCGGGGTCCGGCTCCCGAGGGACCCGGACGTGGCGTCCTTCGCGGGCCTCCAGCCGCCGTGCCGCGCGGACGGCGACGCTGCCCTGGTCCGGGAGCGAGCGACGCAGTGAGAACATGAAGACGGCGCTGATGACGGCGGCGATCGGCAGGCCGAAGATCGCGCCGGGAACCCCGGCGACCTTGGAGCCGATGAGGACGCTCGCGAAGACGACGATCGGCGGGATGCCAACCGCGTCCGCCATGACCCGCGGCTGGACCAGGTTCATGACCACGAACCATCCGATCGCCATCCCGATGAGCGTCCCCACGGTCGCGTCCGGGACGCTGACGAACGCAACCAGCACAGGCGGCACCCACGCGACGAACGGCCCGAAGAAGGGGATTGCCATGAGCACGCCGGCCGTGGCGGCGATGACCGGCACGTACGGCAGTCCCAGCGCGACGCTCACGACGAACGCCACCACCGCGTAGAGGAACCCCAGGATGGCCTGGCCGCGGAGGAAGCCACCGAACGATCGGCCGATCGCGTCCTCCAGGAGCCGCGCCTCGGCGGCGTACCGCGGGGGCACCAGGCGGAGGATGAAGGTGAGGATCGCCTCGCTGTCGATGACCATGAAGACCGACAGGAAGAAGAGGATCAGCACGTTGCCCACGACCCCGATGCTGGCGACGGCCGCCGCCTGGAGCGGTCCGACGAGGCCCTGGGCGGTGGACGCGAGCCCGTCGAGGAACGTGTTCGCCTGCGCGACGAGGTCAACCTGGCCGAAGCCGAGCGTCACCAGGCGGTCCGCCCACGGCTGGAGGATCGCCGGCAGCTGCTCGCGCAGGCTCGGGACGTTCCGGATGAACTCCAGGAGGGAATTGAACAGCGCCTGGGCCAGGAGCACGAACAGCGCCAGGAGCACCACCGTCAGGACCGCGTAGACCGCGACGACCGCAACCACGCGCGGGAGCCATGGCACCGCACGCAGGAGCAGCCGGACCGGCGACGAGAGGATGAAGGCGAGCAGCCACGCCAGGAAGAACGTCAGGATGACGTCCGCGAAGAAGTTCCAGTAGGTCGCCAGGTACGAGAGGATGACCAGCGCGAAGGCGGCCGAGCCGAGCACCAGGAATGACGTCAGCCAGCGCTGCTGGCGTTCGCTCAGGGTCGGCGGCGGCTGCTCGGACATCGGCTGAACGCGTCTCCCGGCGGCCCTCATGCCCGACCGCCGCGTCGGCGAGCGTCGCGGCGGTCGGGCATCCCGCCGTTCCACCTATCGTACGCGCCCCGCGATCAGCGCAGGCCCATCTTCTCCCGGACCTCGGCCATCGTCGTGTCCACGATCGAGCGCAGGCGCGCCGCCCCTTCCTCGAGGACGCGGTCCACGATCTCAGGGCTCGCCATCAGCTCCGCGTAGCGCTCGCGGGCGGGGGCGTAGTGGCGGAGGATCCGCTCCACGAGCAGCTTCTTCGTGTCGACGCAGCCGGTCCGGGCGGTCCGCTCGCCGTCCCAGATCTCCTCGTAGTCGTCGCCGAAGAAGCGGTGCAGCTGGCAGACGTTGCAGACCTCCGGGCGTCCGGGGTCGGTTCGCTTGATTCGCTGCGTGTCGGTGACCATGCTCATCACCCGGCGCCGGATCTCGTCGGCCGGGGCGAAGATCTCGATCGTGTTCCCGATCGACTTCGACATCTTCCGGACGCCGTCCGTCCCCAGCACCACCGGCGCCTGGGTGTAGACGGCCTGAGGCTCCGGAAAGGTCGGCCCGTAGCGATTGTTGAAGGCCCGCACGATCTCGCGCGTGAGCTCGAGGTGGGCGGCCTGGTCGCGCCCAACCGGGACCACGCTCGCCTTGTAGAGGACGATGTCGGCGGCCATCAGGGCGGGGTAGGTGAGCAGCCCGTGGTTGACGTCATCGGGCTGGTTCTCCCGCTTCTCCTTGTACGAGGGCGTCCGCTCGAGCCAGCTGACCGGCGTCACGGTCAGGAAGAGCCACATCAGCTCGGCCACCTCGGGCCGATGGCTCTGGACGAAGAGCGTGCAGCGCGCCGGGTCCAGCCCCAGGGCAATGAGCGCGGTCGCCATCTCGCGGGTGCGCGTCCGCAGGAGCTCGGCGTCGTGTGTCGTCGTGAGGGCGTGGAAGTCCACGATGCAATAGATCGACTCGAAGCGATCCTGGAGCGCGACGTAGTTGCGGATCGCGCCCAGGTCGTTGCCGATGTGCGGCGCGCCCGACGGCTGGATGCCGCTGAAGCAGCGGACCCTGGGCGGGGCGTCGACGTCGTCGGCGGGGGACGACTGGGCAAGGGCAGGGGAGGCGGCAGGTTCGGACATCGGACCGAGTGTACCGGAGCGTCCGACGCGACCGCGCGTGTCGCCCGCAGAGTCGCCGGCGAGCGCCCGTCGCGCCTCCCGCGTCGCCCCCAGCGAACACTGCGCCTGAATCGAAGTCAGGCTGGGGACCGGCCGGGACATCCGCGCGGACAACGTCCTCCGGAGGCGAACACGTCCGTCGAGGGCCACATCCGCCCGACCACCGATCGGTCGATCCGTGTCATCTGGTCGCCGGGAGCGACGGAGCGTCGGGCGTGCCGGCACGGGCGCACGTCGGCGGGCGTTGCCCGGACTGACGTGCACAACCACGGCCCAACGTACAACCCCGCGCCCAGTGACCCCTCCCGAGCGACGGCCCCAGACGCCCCGCCCCAGCGCGGCGTCCCGGCACCGCCCGGCGTCCCGGCAACGCCCCCGGCCACCGCCGTCCGGCCACGCCACGCCCTGGCGATGACGCGGCCGGGTCACGGGTCCGTTACGATCGTCCGCGATGTCCAGCACTCCCTCCCTTCGTGTCGCGGTGCTCGGCGTGGGAACCGTCGGCGGGCCTGTCGTTCGTGCCTTCCTGGAGCGTGCAGACAGGCTGGCGCCGTTCGACGGCGTCCGGCTGACCCTCGCGGGCGTCGCGGACACGTTCATCGACCGCGTGGTCGCGCGCGGCGTCCCGGCGGAGATCGTCACCGATGCGCCCGCGCACCTCGTCGCGGACCCGGACGTGGACGTGATCGTGGAGCTGATGGGCGGCGACGAGCCGGCCCACACCCTGATCGCCGCAGCCCTCGCCGCCGGCAAGGGCGTCGTCACCGCGAACAAGCACGTCGTCGCGCACCACGGCGCGGAGCTCGAGGCGATCGCCCGCGACCACGGCGGCACCTTCCGCTTCGAAGCGGCGGTTGGTGGCGGCACGCCCGTCCTTTCGCCGCTCGCGGCCGACCTCGCGGCCAACGAGGTCCGCCAGGTCCGCGGCATCGTGAACGGGACCACGAACTTCATCCTGACTTCGATGCGCGAGAACGGCAGCGCGTACGCCGACGCGCTCGGCGAGGCGCAGGCCCGCGGCTACGCGGAGGCCGATCCGCGTGGCGACGTCGAAGGTGACGATGCCGTCAACAAGATCGTGATCCTGGCACGCCTCGCTTTCGGTGCCTGGCTCGCTCCCGCCGATGTCCTCACCACGCCGCCGACGTTGCGCGGCGCGGGGCGCCCCGGCGTCACGGGCGTGACCGCCGACGAGGTCGCCGGCGCGGATGTGCTGGGCCTGACGCTCAAGCTGATCGCCCTCGCCGAGATCGGCGCCGACGGTCGCCCGACAGCGTCCGCCCTGCCGAGCGTGGTCGACCGTGACAGCCCCCTTGGGCGAACCGACTGGGTCCTCAACCGGATCGAGGTCGTGGCGGACCCCGTGGGGACCGTCGCCTTCTCCGGCCCGGGCGCCGGCGGCAACGCCACCTCGTCGGCCGTGCTCGGCGACCTTATCGCGCTCGCGCGCGGGCACGGCAGCACGTGGGCTGGCCTCGCGCCCGCGACCACGGTCCGGCCGCCCGCCCCCGAAGCCTCCGGCGAAGCTGCAGCCATGGCCACCGAATTGGCCGGCCCGCTCGCTGGCGCGCGCGCCTGGTTCGCGTTCCTGCCGGGCGTCTCCGCGGATGCGATGCGGGCCGCCGCCGCGGATGCCGCGGCCGGGGACGCGATCGACGCGGCCACGGACGTCGCCGGCGGCACCGCCGTCCGGACGAAGCCGATCACCCTTGCCGCGGCCCGCACGGCGCTGGCCGCGGCTTCCGGCGCTTCCGACGCCACGCTCTACCTCGTGGTGGATTGAGCGACGTGACCCTCGAGACCAACGCCAGACCCCGTCTCCTCGAGCGCTACCGCGCGTTCCTGCCGCTGACCGACGCGACGCCGATCGTCAGCCTCGGCGAAGGGGCCACGCCGCTCGTCCATGCCGAGCGACTGGGCGCAGCCTGGGGAATCCCGAACCTCCATCTCAAGTTCGAGGGGATGAACCCCACCGGTTCATTCAAGGACCGCGGCATGGTGTTGGCGGTCGCGAAGGCGCTCGAGGAGGGCGCCCGCTCGATCGTGTGCGCCAGCACCGGCAACACGTCGGCATCCGCGGCCGCCTACGGCGCGGCCGCGGGGCTCGAGGTCGTGGTCGTGCTGCCGGCCGGCAAGATCGCCGCCGGGAAGCTGCTCCAGGCCCAGGCGGCCGGTGCCCGGGTGCTCGCGATCGAGGGCAACTTCGACGCCGCCCTGCGCATCGTGCGTGAGCTCGCAGAGCAGGACGAGCACCCGATCACGCTCGTGAACTCCGTCAACCCGTTCCGGCTGGAGGGGCAGAAGACCGCGGCGTTCGAGGTCTGCGAGGACCTGGGACGGGCGCCGGACGTGCTTGCGATCCCCGTGGGCAACGCGGGCAATATCAGCGCGTACTGGATGGGATTCCGCGCCTGGCGGGCTGCCGGGCGCATCGAGGCGCTGCCCCGGATGTGGGGCTTCCAGGCGGAGGGCGCCGCGCCGCTCGTGCTGGGTCATCCGGTGGAGCACCCGGAGACGTTCGCGACCGCCATCCGGATCGGGAACCCCGCGTCGTGGGAGAAGGCAATCGCGGCCCGCGACGAGTCCGGCGGCCTCATCGAGGCAGTCAGCGAGGCGGAGATCTTCGACGCCTTTCGTGACGTGGTGCGCCACGCCGGCATCTTCTGCGAGCCCGCTTCCGCGGCCAGTCTGGCCGGGGTGCGCAAGCTCCGCCTGGCGGGTCGCCTGGACGCGGACGCACTCGTCGTCTGCGTTCTCACGGGGCACGGCCTCAAGGATCCGGACACCGCGGGCCGGCTGGCCGACCCGCTCGTGACGGCCGCGCCCACGTTGCCGGCCGTGATGGAGGCTCTTGCATGGCGCTTCTGAGCAATCTCGCCGACCTCGACGGGCGCCGAATTGCCGTGGAGGTCCCGGCAACCAGCGCGAACCTCGGGGCCGGCTACGACACGCTCGCCGTCGCGCTCGAGATGGTCGATCGTGTCGAGGTGGAGGCGATCGCCCGGCCTGACGTCGGTGTCGAGTTGAGCGTGGACGGCGAAGGCGCCGGCGAGCTGCCGGCCGACCGATCGAACTCATTCGTGATCGCGCTGGAACGCGGGCTCGCGGAGGCGCGAGGGCGCGCGCCGGACGGCATGAGCTGGCGGATCACGATGACGAACCGGATCCCGCTCAGCCGCGGGCTGGGCTCATCCGCGGCGGCGACCGTGGCGGGCCTCCTGGCCGGGGCCGCGCTCGGCGGGCTGACGCTCCCGCCGGACCACGCGCTCGTGCTCGCCACCGAGCTGGAGGGCCACCCCGACAACGCGGCCGCCGCGCTGCTCGGCGGCTTCACGATCGCGGCCCACGGGGATGCGGGCATTCCGACGGCCATCCGCTTCGACGCCCCGCGCGAGCTGCGGGCCGTCCTCTTCATCCCGGACCTCCGGCTCTCGACCCGCGAGATGCGCGCCGCCCTCCCGGAAACCGTCCCGCTCGCCGATGCCGTGGCGAACCTCCAGCGGGTGGCGCTGGGCGTGGCCGGTCTCGCGACCGGCGGCCCGGACTTCCTGCGCCAGCTCACGGTGGACCGGCTCCACGAGCCGTACCGCGCCGCCGTCTACCCGCAGCTGCCGCACCTGGTGGCCGCGGCCCGCGCGGCCGGTGCGCTGGGCGCCTGTCTCTCGGGCGCGGGCAGCACCGTGATCGCGTTCGTGGATTCGCTTCGCTTGATCACGCGCCTGGAGGGGGCCTTCCGGGCGGCCTCGGCGGACCTGGACCTGCCGGGCCGCGTGGAGCTGGTCGCACCCCGGAACACCGGCGCGCGGATCCTGCCCGAGGCGTAGGCCGTCCGTCGAGGGGGAGATCAGCTGTCCGTCGGCGAGGAGATCCGTGTCCGCCTACAGGGAGGTTGGCATGTCCGCTGTCACTCTCGCTCGGCGCGCCGGGCGGGCAGACTCCGTCCGCGCGGCGGCGACCCCTCATACTCAAGTCAGATGGGTCGACGCAGAGGGAGGACCTCTCGGACATGATGGAAGCGACGCGGCAAGGCATCGAGACGAGGGCTGCTGCGCCCGCGTCGGCGACACGCCGGCCCAAGGTCGGCCTGCTCGTCCCCCTGATCGAGGGCACGATGGCAGGCGACTCAGCCCGCTGGGCCGACCTGCTCGCGTATGCACGGCGAGCCGAGGCACTCGGGTACGACTCGCTCTGGCTCTCCGATCACCTGCTGTTCCGTCTCGCCGGACGTGAGGATCAGCCGGTCGGGATGTGGGAGGGTTGGTCGGTCCTCGCGGGTCTCGCCGCGGCGACGACTCGGATCACGCTCGGGACCTTCGTCACCTGCACCGGATTTCGCAACCCCGCGCTTCTCGCGAAGATGGCCGCGACGGTCGACGAGATCAGTGACGGCAGGCTCGTATTGGGCCTCGGAGCAGGTTGGCACGAGCCTGAATTCGACGCGTTCGGCTACCCGTTCGACCATCGGGTGAGTCGCTTCGAGGAAGCCTTCACGATCATCCGTTCGCTCATCCAGGATGGGCACGTCGATTTTGAGGGCACGTACCACCGCGCGCGCGACTGCGAACTCCGACCTCGTGGGCCTCGTGCCGGACGCCTCCCCCTCTTGATCGGCAGCAACGGCCCCAGGATGCTGCGCGCCGCGGCGCCGTACGTCCAGGCGTGGAACTCCGACTGGACGAACCGACCCGGCGAGATCCCACCCCTCCGCGAGCGGGTGGACGCGGCATGCCTCGATGTCGGGCGCGATCCGTCGACCCTCGAGCGGACGGCCGGCGTCGTCATCGACCTGCCGGTCCGCGATCCAGCGCGAGATGGCCGAGCCTCCGTGTCGGGCGCGACGGCACCCGGCACCGATGCGAGTCGTCCCGCGACGGGCTCTCCCGAAGAACTCGCCGAGCTTCTCCGAGGCTATCTCGCCGAGGGCATCACCCACGTGCAGACGTGGATCGACCCGAGCACGCCAGCAGGTCTCGAATGGTTTGCACAAGTGCTCGACATTCTCGATCGGGATGACCACGATCAGCACGCCTGAGCGATTCCGGAACGGAGTGTCTCCTCACGTCGTCCTCGACAGGTCGCGTCCCGGATCTGCTGTGAAGGCTCTGACGGCACAGGCTCCTCGGAACGGGTAGGGCAACGTCGCGTCGCCCCGCCCACGTGGCATTGATGCCGCCTCGACGCGGCCTCGACGCGGCCCGCGGCCGCAAACCCGGCGCGCCGGTACAATCCGGGCCGATGTCGCACCCCCTCGTCGTCATGAAGTTCGGCGGTTCGTCCGTCGCGAACGCCGATCGAATCCGCCGCGTCGCGCGCAGGATTGCCCGTGCCCGCGCGGACGGCGCCGACCTGTGCATCGTCGTCTCGGCCATGGGCGACACGACGGACGAGCTCCTGGCCCTCGCCGCGGCCATCACGGAGGAGCCCGACCTGCGCGAGCTGGACATGCTCCTTGCCACCGGCGAGCACCAGAGCGCGACGCTCGTCTCCATGGCTCTCCACGCGCTGGGCGTCGCGGCGATCAGCCTGACCGGCGCGCAGGCCGGGATCACGACGGACGGCACGTACGGTCGGGCGCGGATCGCGGGGATCGACCCGGCTCGCATCCGGGCCGAGATGGCCGCCGGCCGCGTCGTCATCGTGGCGGGCTTCCAGGGCACCAGCGCGGCGGCGATGGAGCTGGCCGAGACCACGACGCTCGGGCGGGGCGGCTCGGACACGACCGCGGTCGCGCTCGCGGCGGCCCTGCGGGCAGGCCGCTGCCAGATCTACACGGACGTGAAGGGGATCTACACTGCGGACCCGCGCATCGTTTCCGACGCGCGGCAGCTCCCGGTCATCGGCTACGAAGAGATGCTGGAGCTCGCCCACCAGGGCGCCCAGGTCATGCAGGTTCGGGCCGTCGAGCTCGGATGGGTCAATAACGTCGTCATCGAGGTCCTCAGCTCCTTCGAGGACGCGCCCGGGACGCTGATCAGGGAGGACCCGCTCGTGGAGCAGCGCAACAAGGTCCGCGGGATCGCCCACGACCGGAACGTCGCCAAGGTGACGCTGGTCGCGGTGCCCGACCGGCCAGGTGTCGCCAGCGCCGTCTTCGCCCCGCTTGCCGAGCAGGGCATCAGCGTGGACATGATCGTCCAGAACGTCGGCCACGGCGGCGCAACGGACATGAGCTTCACCGTGCCGCGCGGCGAGCTGGCGAAGGCGAAACGCGTCCTCGAGCCGATCGTCCGCGAGCTGGGCTTCCGTGAGATGACCACGGACGCGTCGATCGCGAAGGTTTCCATCATCGGGGCGGGCCTCCACAACGCCCCGGGCTACGCGGCGCGGATGTTCGGCGCGCTCGCGGACGCGGGCGTGAACATCGAGATGATCTCCACGTCGGAGGTGCGGATCACCTGCACGATCGCGGAGGACCAGCTGGAGGCCGCCGCCACCGCGCTCCACGCGGCGTTCGCGCTCGCCGTGCCGGATCGGCTCGACACCGGCCTGCCGGACCCGCTCGACCCCGGCGTGCCCACGCCGGAACCGGCCGGCTGACCGGCCGCCGGTGACGCAGTTCCTCGCCAGGCAGGAGCGCTTCGCCCGGGTCGCGTCCACCCAGGACGTGGTCCGCGAGTGGCTGGATACCGGCACCCCGGAGGTCTGCCTCGCGCTCGCCGATGAGCAGACCGCGGGCCGCGGGCGCGCGGGCCGAACGTGGATCGCGCCGCCCGGGGGCGCGATGCTCCTCTCCGTCGGCTTCCGCCCGACGTGGCTGGCCCCCGAGCACGCGTGGCGCCTGGCCGCCACCGTGAGCCTCGCGATGGCCGATGCGGCGGAGGATGCGGCCGGCCTCCGCGACCGCGCCGTTCGCCTCAAGTGGCCGAATGACCTCGTGATCGAGGACGATGCGCCGGAGCATGCCGGGACCGGGTTCCGGGGTGGCGTCGTCCGCAAGCTTGGTGGCGTCCTCGGCGAGTCCGACGGACTCGGAACCGCCGCGCCACGCGTGATCGTCGGGATCGGGCTCAACACGGACTGGGCCGCCGACCGCTTCCCGGCCGACCTGGCGGCGACGATGACGAGCCTCCGCGCGGCCTCCGGCGGGCGCTCGATCGACCCGATCGTCCTGCTCGACGGCTTCCTGTCGCGCCTCGAGGCCCGAGTCGAGGCGCTCCGGGCCGGTCGCTTCGATGTGGGCGACTGGGTGGTCCGGCAGCTCACCACCGGCCGGCACGTGCGGTTGGAGGGGCACGGGCACGAAGCCGAGGAGCGGCTCGCGCTGGGCGTGGACCCGGCGACCGGCGCCCTCCTCGTGGCGGACGCCACGGCCCCGGGCGGGGAGCGCGCGATCCACGCGGGCGAGGTCACGCGGATCCGGCTGGCGGAGGCCGCCCCGCTGGGCCAGGAGGCGGAGGCCGCCCCGCTGGGCGCAACCGCACCGGCCGGCCCAGGCGCCGGAGCGACCACGACCTCCGTGGACCGCGTGTAACGGACGGGCGGGCGCGGTGTTTGGACGGGAGAGGGAACACGTGACGATCGGCTCGGCCGGACGCGTGGTCCCGCTCGACCCGGACCGGTCGCTCGTGCGAGCCGCCCAGGCCGACCCAGCGCACTTCGACCCTCTCTATCGGAAATATCTTGCGCAGGTCTACAACTTTGCCCACCACGAGCTCGGCGATCACCACGAGGCGGAAGACGTGACGGAACGGACCTTCATGCTCGCGCTCGGCGCGCTGCCGCGCTTCCGTGAGTCGGCGCCCGACGACGCGCCCCCCGAAGCCTCGACGTTCCGCGTCTGGCTCTTCCGGATCGCCCGGAACGTCATCGCAAACCATCGCCGGGCCCTGCGACGTCGCCCAACCGCACCCCTCCAGACGGCAGCAGGCGTGGCCGGCCCGGAGGACGTGGAGGGCCGCGCCGTCGCTCGTGCCGATGCCTCTGCCGCGTGGGCGGCCGTGCGTCGGCTTCCCGGCGACCGACGCCGGGCTGTCGTGCTCCGGTTCGTCGACGAGATGAGCACCGCGGAGATCGCCGGGGTCCTGGAGCGCTCCGAGGGCGCGGTCCGCGTGCTGCTCCACCGCGCCCTGCGAAGCGTGGCCCGCGAGCTTTCCGCCGCCGAGGCCGACGACGGCTCGCGCGCCGGCGACGTCCGTCGCGACGCCGGCCGCCATCGGGACTCGCGATGATCGTTTACCCGGCAAGCCTCGACGCAATCGAGGTCGACGCGCTCCAGACGGACCGCTACCTCGACGCGCTTCTCTCCGCGGTCGACCGGCGGGCGTACGACGTGCCGGCCGACCCGGCCGTCGACCCGACCCTTCGCCTGGCGGCGCGGCGTCTGCGCGACGAGCTGGTTCGAACCCACCCGTCGTTCCGGTTCGAAGAGCGCCTGGCGCGCCGACTCGCGGACGCTGCCGCCCGGATGCGCCTGGCCGCCGCGACGGGCGGCGAGGCGGAGGCCGCCATCGTCCCGTTCCCGACCCCGCTCCTGGCGGATCCGTCGCTTGCCGCCGAGCTGGCGAACCCGGAGCTGGCCCTGCTCCTCGGCGCGCGGTACGCCGCAGTCGCGTCGGGGGACGTGGCGCGCGGGCCGTCGCTCGCCGCCACCGCCGCGGCCTCGGCCCTGGCCGGCGGGACCCCCTCGCCATTCCGCCCGGTCGTTGCCCGGCCATTGCTCGTCGGCGGCGCGCTGACCTCCGCCGCGCTCTCGCTGGTCGGCGCCGCGTTCGTGGCGTGGCGGCTGACACGCGGCGCGCCGACCGACCCGATGGCCGCCACGACCGCCGTGGACGCCGCTCTCGGGCAGCGGAGGCTTGCCTGATGCCGCTCACCCTGCCGTTCCGGCCGCGCCGTGAGACGTACCCGCCGGACATGTGGACGAAGTGCCCCAGTTGCTCGGAGATGCTCTTCAACAAGCATCTCGCGAAGAACCTGCGGGTCTGCGGCACGTGCGGCCACCACTTCCGGATCTCCGCGAAGGCCCGCCTGGACCAGCTCCTGGATCCCGGCACGTTCCGCGAGCGCGACGAGGGACTCGCCTCGCGCGACCCGCTCGGGTTCGTCGATTCCAAGCCCTATGCAGACCGCCTCGTTGCCGCCCAGCTGGCGACCGGGCGTCGGGACGCGGCGACCTGGGGGTTCGGCGCGCTCGGCGGCAGGCGCGTCGCGATCTGCGCCCTGGACTTCGGCTTCATGGGCGGCTCGATGGGCTCGGTCGTCGGCGAGAAGGTGACGCGGGCCGCGGAGGGGGCGTTCGTCGAGCGCATTCCGCTCATCGTGGTCAGCGCCTCGGGCGGCGCCCGGATGCAGGAAGGGACGCTGGCGCTCATGCAGCTGGTCAAGACGATCGGCGCGCTGGAGCGGCTCCGTGCCGCCGGGCTCCCGTACATCTCCGTCCTGGCCGATCCGACCACCGGCGGCGTCTTCGCATCGTTCGCCGCGCTCGGTGACGTCAACGTGGCCGAGCCGAACGCCCTCATCGGCTTCGCCGGCGCCCGGGTCTCGGCCGGCACCATTGCCGAGGAGCTCCCGCCCGGTTTCCAGCGCGCGGAGTTCCTGTTCAGCCACGGGTTCGTGGACCGGATCGTGACCCGCGCGGATCTCCGTGACGAGCTCGCCCTGCTGCTGGCACTGCTGCGCCCTGCGGGCGCGACGGACGACGCGTCCGGGAGCGTGCGACGTGGTTGACCGGCTGCTGGGCCGCCCGCGCGACCGCGAGACGGCGCCTTCCGCCCCGCCGCCACCGGAGGATCCGCGAGACGCCGTGTGGGCCCGCGTCCAGCTGGCCCGCAACCCTCGCCGTCCGCACACCCTGGAGCTGGTTGGCCACATCACCGATGCGTTCGTGGAGCTCCACGGCGATCGTCTCTTCGGCGACGACGGCGCGATCGTGGGTGGCCCGGCCCGGATCGACGGTCGGCGGGTCATGATCGTCGGCCACCAGAAGGGCGCCGACACGGACGAGAACATCCGGCGCAACTTCGGGATGGGCAAGCCGGAAGGCTTCCGGAAGGCGATCCGCCTCTTCGAGCTGGCCGAGCGGCTGGGCCTGCCGGTCGTCACGTTCGTCGACACGCCGGGGGCCTACCCGGGCGCCGAGGCGGAGGAGCGTGGGGTCGCTGACGCGATCGCCCGCTCGATCGGCGCGATGTGCCGGCTCCGCGTCCCCATCATCACGCTCATCACCGGCGAGGGCGGTTCGGGTGGCGCGCTCGCGATCGCCGCGGGGGACGTGGTGGTGGCCCTGGAGAACGCGGTGTACGCAGTGATCAGCCCGGAGGGCTGCGCTTCGATCCTCTGGCGGACGCCCGAGAAGGCGCCGGACGCCGCCCTCGCGATGCGGATGTCCGCCCAGGACCAGGCGGAGCTGGGCGTCATCGATCGCGTTGTTGCCGAGCCCGGCGAGGGCGCCCATGTCGACGCCGCGGAGACCGGTCGGCGGCTGCGCGCGGTGATCCTCGAGGAGCTCGACGGACTGGCGGCGCTCTCCCCCGATGAGCTGGTCGCGAAGCGCGGCGGCCGCTACCGTGTCTTCGGTGCGTTCGACGACCTGGGCGTGACCGAGCCGATCCCCGGGGCCGCGGACCGGCCGGGCCTGGCCGACCGGCTGCGCCGGGCGCTTGAGCCCGTCGGCAAGTCGGTCGGCGACGCGCTCGGCGGCCGGACCGGCCGCGACGGGCGAGATGCCCGGGATGCCCGCGAGGGCCGTGACGCCCGCGAGGGCCGTGACGCTCGCGAGGGCCGTGACGAGCCGCCCGCCCGTGAGGAGGTCTGAGCGTGGCAGATGACAGCGGCAGCCCCGTCGCCCGGAGGCCGCAGGATCGGCTGGACGACCACGCGGCGATCGACCGCCTGACGGACGAGCTGCTCCCCGCGCTCGTCGCGAAGCTCGGCGCGAACGGGCTCGGCGAGCTGGAGGTCCGCGAGGGCACGTGGCGCGTCCGGCTCCGGATGCCCGCCGATGGGCACGCCGCCGGTGTCCGCCGTTCGCCGTCGGGTCGCCAGGGCGCCCGCGCTGCGGACGTGCCCCGCGGCGAGCACTCGCGCACGGACGCGGCCGGGACTGCCGGGACCGCCGGGATCGGCCATGCCTCGGCCGCGCCGGGTCAGGCGTCCGAGGCCACGACCGCCGCCGGCCCTTCCCGGGTCGTTGCCACGTCGCCCGCCGTGGGCTATTTCCGACCCCGGGCCGATCTACGCGCCGGCACGAAGGTCCGGGTCGGCGACCGGATCGGCAGCGTCGACGTGCTCGGCATCGGGCAGGACCTGGTGGCGCCGGGCGATGGGCTGATCGGCTCGACGCTCGTGGAGGCCGGCGAGCCAGTCGAGTACGGCCAGGCCGTCATCGTCCTGGAGCAGCTCGGGAAGCGGCGGCCCCACGCAGCGAGCGCGACGGCGGCGCCGAGCGGTCCGGAGGAGAGCGGTCCGGCGGAGAGCAGCCCTGCGGACAGAGGCCCGGCCGCCGCGGCCCCGGCCGGCACCGACGGCCCGCCAGCCACGGGAGTCGCCTGATGTTCGACCGCGTCCTCATCGCGAATCGCGGCGAGATCGCCGTCCGCATCCTGCGTGCCTGCCGGACCATGGGGATCGGGGCGGTCGTCGCGTACAGCGAGGCCGATCGCGACTCGCTCGCGGCCCAGCTCGCCGACGAGGCGATCTGCATCGGCCCCGCCGACGCCAAGCGGAGCTACCTGTCGCCGTCGGCGATCATCTCGGCCGCGATCGTCACGGGCTGCGAGGCGATCCATCCCGGCTACGGCTTCCTGTCGGAGGACAGCGGATTCGCGGAGGCGGTCGCGGCCCACGGGCTCACATTCATCGGGCCGTCGGCGGAGGTCCTGGAGCGGTTCGCCTCGAAGGAAGCCTCGCGCAGCCTCATGGCCCGCCACGGCCTCCCCACCATCCCTGGATCCGAGGGGATGCTCCGCGACGAGGAGCACGCGCTCTCCGAGGCGGCTCGCGTCGGCTACCCGGTCCTCATCAAGCCGTCGGCGGGCGGCGGCGGGAAGGGGATGCGGATGGTGCGCACGCCGCGCGAGCTGGAGGCATCGCTCCGCGTCTGCCGCTCCGAGGCCCGCGCCGCGTTCGGCGACGACTCGCTGTACCTGGAGAAGTGGCTGGAGGACAACCGCCACGTGGAGGTCCAGGTGGTCGTGGACCGCTACGGCCGCGGCGTCCACCTGGGCGAGCGGGACTGTTCGGTCCAGCGGCGCCACCAGAAGATCGTGGAGGAGGCACCAACTCCGGCGCTGCCGCCGGCCTCCCGCGTCGAGCTTTGTGACCGGGCGATTGCGGCCGTCGTGGCGGCCGGCTACGAGAACATCGGGACCCTGGAGTTCCTCGTGGACCGGGACGGCAGCTTCTACTTCATCGAGATCAACTGCCGGATCCAGGTTGAGCACCCGGTGACGGAGATGCTGACCGGGATCGACCTCGTGGCAACCCAGATCCGGATCGCCGCAGGCGAGCCGCTTGGCTTCGGCCAGGAGGACGTGGAGGTCCGCGGCCACGCCTTCGAGTTCCGGATCAACGCCGAGGACCCCGCCCACGAGTTCCGCCCCCAGGCCGGGCTCGTGGAGCGCTTCTACGCCCCCGGCGGGCCGGGCGTGCGGATGGACTCGCACCTGTACGCCGGCTACGACGTGCCGACGTTCTACGATTCGCTCCTCGGCAAGCTCGTCGTCTGGGGGCATGACCGGCCGGCCGCGATCGCCCGCTCCAAGGCCGCCCTCGACGAGCTGGTCGTGGACGGCATCATCACGAACCGTTCCTTCCACCGCGCCCTCCTGGAGAACGCCGCGTTCGTCGACGGCCAGGTGACCACGAACCTCATCGATCGCGTCGGGACCGCGGCCTTCCTCGCCGCGGGGCGCCGATGAGCCGCTCCGGCCGGCCGCGCCGCCCGACGTGCCAGACTTGCCAGCAGACCTGCCAACACCCGCAGCGGAGCCCGTCGTGACCGAAGCCATCCACACCACCCGCGAGATCCAGGCGCTGATCCCGCACCGCTGGCCGTTCCTCCTCGTGGACCGGATCGACGAGTACGACCCGGACGCGCGCCGGATCGTCGGCCGCAAGGCCGTGACCGCAACCGAGTGGTTCTTCCAGGGCCACTTCCCGGGGATGCCGGTCATGCCGGGCGTCCTCCAGGTGGAGGCGCTGGCCCAGACCATGGCCGTCTTCGTGGCGAAGCAGGAGGGCTTCGGGGACCGGATCGGGCTCTTCGCCGGCGTCGACGAGTGCCGCTTCAAGCGCGTCGTCAAGCCGGGCGACGTCCTCCGCCTGGAGGTCACGATGGACAGGCTCGGCCGGCGTTTCGGGCGTGGCAGGGGCGTGGCCAGCGTGGACGGCGAGGTCTGCTGCGAGGCCACGCTGAGCTTCGTCATCCCCGACGCCTCGGTGCTGCGCTGATGACGCGGCTCGCCCTCTTCTCCGACGTCCATGGCGTTGCGCAGGCACTGGAGGCGGTCCGGGCCGCGATCTCCGCCGCGTCGCCGGACGTCATCGCGGTGGCCGGCGACTACGCCGTCAACGGCGCGGACCCGGCCGCGGTCATCGACAGTATCCGCGAGCTGGAGGCGCTCGGCGCGCTGGTCGTGGCCGGCAACACGGATATCGCGGTCGCGGACTTCGACTACGGCGCCGCCTACCCGTGGCTGGGTGACGGCGTCCCCGAGTCGTACCGGTCCGCGGCCACGTGGGCCCACGACGCCATCGGCCCGGGGCGCGTGGACTGGCTGCGCCGGCTGCCCGCCGAGCGCCGCTTCCGCGCCGACGACGGCACGCTGGTCCTCGTGACGCACGCGTCGCCGGGCTCCCAGACCGCGGGCTTCGACGGAAGCCTTGACGAGAGCGTCTTCATGGATCGCCTGGGCCGGACGGACGCCCGGGTCATCTGCTGCGGCCACACCCACGTCCCCGAGGTTCGCGACTTCGGCTGGAAGGTGGTCGTGAACGCGGGCAGCGCCGGCTACGTCTTCGACGGCGACCCGACCACCTCCTGGGCCCTCGTCGACATCGTGGACGGCGAGGTCACGGCCGAGATCAAGCGGGTCCCGTTCGACGTGCTCGCGGCCGCCGACGCCGTCGCCGCGCGCGGTCTCCCCGGGGACGTCTACCGCGCCGCCACCATCCGCAACGGGAAGCTGGTGCGGTGAACCTGACCACGCCGGACGGCGCGCCGCGGGTGGTGGTGACCGGCACGGGCATGCTCACGGCGCTCGGCCCGGACGTTGCGAGCACCTGGGATGGGCTGGTCGCCGGACGATCCGGGATCGCCACGATCACCGCGTTCGACCCCGTGCGGGTCTCGTCGCGGATCGCCGGCGAGGTGCCGGGCTTCGACCCGTCCGGGGTCCTCGACCGCAAGGAGCAGCGCCGCACCGACCGCTTCACGCAGCTCGCGCTCGTGGCGGCACGCCAGGCGCTGGACGAGGCTGGACTCCCCGGCCGGCTGGAGGGCGAGCTGGCCGAGCGGACCGGGATCCTCATCGGGACCGGCCTGGGTGGCGGGATCACGTTCGGCGAGCAGATCGCGATCAGCGTCGAGAAAGGCCCCGACCGGGTCAGCCCGTTCTTCGTCCCGATGGCGATTCCGAACGTCGCGGCCGGCCAGGCGGCCATCTTCTTCGGCGCGCTGGGGCCGAACTTCGCGATCGCGTCGGCCTGCGCGAGCGGCGGCCACGTGGTCGGCGAGGCCTGGGAGATCATCCGGCGCGGCGACGCGGAGGTGATGCTCGCGGGATCCGCGGAGGCGGTCCTCTCGGAGCCGCTCGTGGCGGGCTTCGCGGCGATGCGCGCGCTCTCCACCCGCAACGACGATCCGGCCGGGGCGTCGCGCCCGTTCGACCGGGGCCGCGACGGATTCGTGATCGGGGAGGGGGCTGGGGTGCTGGTCCTCGAGACGCTGAAGCACGCGCGGGACCGTGGTGCGCAGCCGCTCGGCGAGGTCGTGGGCTACGGTGCCACGGCCGACGCGAACCACGTCACGCTCCCGGCGCCGGGCGGGGTCGGCGCGATCCGCGCGGTCCTGCGGGCGCTGGAGAAGGCGCGCCTCAGTGTCGACGACGTGGAGCATGTCAACGCCCACGCCACCTCCACGCCCGAGGGTGACAGGGCTGAGCTGGAGATGCTCCGCGGGCTGTTCGGCGCCCGGGCCGGCAAGGTCAGCGTGACCGCGATCAAGTCGATGATCGGCCACACGCTGGGGGCGGCCGGCTCGATCGAGGCGATCGTGACGCTCCGCACGCTTCGCGACGGCGTGATCCCGCCGACGATCAACCTCGACGATCCCGACGAGGCGGCGGCCGGGCTGGACCTGACGCCGAACGTCGCCCATGAGCGTCCGATGCGGATCGCAGTCAGCAACTCGTTCGGCTTCGGCGGGCAGAACAGCGCGCTCGTGCTCCGGCGGTGGGACGAATGACGGGGCCGAACATGGAGCGCGCCGCTGCCTTGCCGGGCGATTCCTCCGTGCCCGACGCCGCCGCCGTGCCGGCCGACGCTGCCGGCGACGCGTCCCTGCTCGCGCTCGTCGATCGACTCGCCGGGCTGCTCGAGCGGAGCGACCTCCTGGAGCTGGAGGTCGAGGCCGGTGGCACGGGGCTCATCCTCCGCAAGCCCGCCGCCTTCGCGACTTTCGCGAGCAGCACGGCCGCGCCGCCCTCCGGCGACCCCGGGCAACCAGCCGACACCGCCGCCAGGATTGAGCGCGCAGCCGCCGGGACGTCGGGCGGCACCGGCTCCTCGTCCGGCTCCTCGTCCGGCGCAACTGCAGCAGCCGGCGCAGCCGCCGATGCCCACCTCGCGGTCCGCGCGCCGCTCACCGGGATCTTCTATTCGTCACCCGGACCCGGGTCGCTGCCGTTCGTGGCGGTCGGCCGCGAGGTCGTGGTCGGCCAGGTGATCGGGCTCATCGAGGCCATGAAGCTTTTCAACGAGATCAAGTCGGACCAGGCCGGCCGCGTGGTCCGCGTCATCGCGGAGGACGGGGCGCTGGTCAAGGCGAAGCAGCCGCTCATCGAGGTGGTGCCGCTATGAACGACGGCGCCGCCACGAGCACGTCGGCAACCGCAACCGGGACCACGCCCGCAACCGCCGTGAGCACGCCCGCACCCGGTGGGACCCGCCACGCCCGGATCACCGGCTGGGGCTCGTACGCGCCATCGGCCGTGCTCACGAACGCCGACCTCGAGCGGATCGTGGAGACCTCCGACGATTGGATCGTCAGCCGGACCGGAATTCGCGAACGGCGGGTGGCAGCGGCGCACGAGACCACCGCCAGCATGGCTGCCGTCGCCGGCGCTCGCGCGATCGCCGTCGCGGGCCTGGACCCGGACGAGATCGACCTGATCCTCGTCGCGACCCTGACGCCCGACTACTGGATGCCGTCGACCGCCTCGCTCGTCAAGGAGGCGATCGGGAACACCCGGGCGGCCGCGATGGACGTTTCCGCCGCGTGCTCCGGCTTCGTCTACGGCTATGCCACCGCGCACGCCTACGTGACCTCGGGCATGGCCCGCCACGTGCTCGTCGTCGGCGCGGAGCTCCTCACCCGCTTCCTCGACTACACGGACCGCGCCACCTGCATCCTCTTCGGCGATGGGGCGGGAGCGGTGGTGGTCTCGGCTTCGGAAGGGCCCGCCGTCCCGCACGGGATCGAGTTGACGACCGAGCCATCCGGCGCCTACATGATCTGGCTCCCGGCCGGCGGGTCGAAGAGCCCGCCCTCCGCGGCGACCATCGGCCGCGGCGAGCACTTCATCCGGATGGAGGGAAAGGAGACCTACCGGTTCGCGACGAAGACGCTCGCTTCCACGTCGCTCGCCGCGATCGCGAAGGCGGGGCTCCGCCCGGACCAGATCGATCTCTTCATCCCGCACCAGGCAAACATCCGGATCATCGAGGCCGTGGCGAAGGGCCTGGGGCTCCCGATGGAGAAGATGTTCGTCAACCTCGACCGCTACGGGAACACCTCCGCAGCGTCCGTCCCGCTCGCGCTGGCGGAGGCGGTCGACTCCGGGCGGATCAGGCAGGGCGACAACGTCGTCATCGTGGCGTTCGGCGCCGGCTTCACCTCCGGCGCGGTCGCGTTCGAGTGGACCGCCGACCCCGCCGCGGGCGCCCGCGCCGCGGCCGTCCGGCCGGATGAGATCCGCATCCGCGTCCCCGTGGACTGGGATTCCGTGGACCCCATCCCGCCGCAGCTCGCCGCCGTCCTGGCCAGCCCGGGGCCCGTGGACGTCCCCCTCGACGACGTCGTCCCCGGCGACCCGCCGACCCGAGCGATTGCGCGCACGCCCACGTCCGCAACCGTGCCCGGGTCCACGCCCACGGAGGTTCCAGCATGATCGATCTCACCGGCAAGGTCGCCATCGTCACCGGCGGCTCGCGCGGTATCGGCCGGGCGATCGTGCTCCGGCTGGCGCAGCAGGGGGCCGACATCGCATTCATGGACCGGGGCAGCCCGGAGGTCGCGGCGCAGACCCGCGCCGACGTGGAGGCGCTCGGCCGGCGGGCCATCTTCTTCGCCGGCGACGTCACCGACCCGGAGTCCTGCGCGGCCTTCGTGCAGACCGCCCTCGATGCATACGGGAAGGTCGACATCCTCGTCAACAATGCCGGGATCACGCGCGACAACCTTGTCATGCGGATGGGTATCGACGAGTGGAAGAGCGTCCTGGAGGTCAACCTCTTTGGCGCCTTCTACTGCACGAAGGCGGTCCTCCGACCGATGCTCAGGGCCCGCGCTGGCCGGATCATCAACATGTCCAGCGTCTCAGGCCAGGCGGGCCAGGCGGGCCAGGCCAACTACTCGTCATCGAAGGCCGGGCTCATCGGCCTGACCAAGGCGGTCGCCCGCGAGGTCGCGAGCCGGGGGATCACCGCCAACGCGGTCGCGCCGGGATTCATCGTCACCGAGCTGACGAAGGACCTCCCCGAGGAGCTCCAGGAGGCGATCCGGAAGCAGACGCCGCTGGGACACTTCGGGACCGTGGACGACATCGCCAACGCGGTCGCCTTCCTGGCTTCCGACGAGGCGGGCTACATCACGGGGCAGGTCCTGGGCGTCGACGGCGGCCTCGTGATGATGTAGCGGGCGCGGCCGGGGCCGGCGCCGAAAGTCTCGCCAGCTCCGGACGATGGACGCATTGCAGTGGCGTTGGATAGCCCCAATCCTCGGACGTGAACGCTGGCGCGACCTGCGGCGCCCCACTTCTTGCGCTGCCATTCCAGCCCGTCCACATTGAGGACGACCCGCTCCCGGGCCAGGCAGAGCAGGATGGCCGCGGGCACGTTCGCCGAGTTGCAGACGTAGACCACGTCCCACCGCCGAACGAGGGCGTGGAACGCGGAGAAGAGCGTGTGCACCACGGTCTCCAGGTGCTTCGAGCGCGGTGCCGGGAAGGCGGACGATGCGCATCCCGCGATACGAGGTCACGTCGCGGCGCACGTACGCAGAGCGCCCATAGACGGTCACGAGGTGGCCGCTCGCCGCGAGCCGCGCGCCGGGCTGCTCGGCGAAGGTCTCGAAGCCGCCGTAGTTGGCGGGAACCCCCCGCGTCCCCAGGATGGCGATCCGGAGAGGCCGGGTCGGTTCGGCCGTCACCCAAGGCTCCCGAGGAGGTCGGCCAGCGTCCGGTCCAGGTCGATCCGGGGCTCCCAGCCCGTGAGCGCGTGCAGCGCCGAGAAGTCGCCGCGGATCACCGGGGGATCGTCCGCTCGAACGAGTTCCGGGTCCCGCACGATCGTGACCGCCCAGTCTGCGAGGGCGGCCAGCCTGTCGATCACTGCGCGCATGGTGACGGCCCGGCCGGACGCGACGTTGAAGACGCGGCGGTCACCCCGGACGCGGCCCTCCACGAGCGCCTCGACGAGCAGCCGATACGCATGGACCACGTCGCGAACGTCGCCGATGTCGCGGGCCACGTCCACGTTGCCGGCGTGGATCTCGTGGACTCCCACGGCACGCGCCTCGAGGATCCGCCCGGCGAAGGCCGGGACCGCGAAGACCGGGCGCTGGCCGGGGCCGGTGGGGTTGAAGGAGCGCGCGACCGCGACCTGGAGCCCATGGTCGCTGGCGGATGAGATGGCGAGGGCCTCGGCTGCAAGCTTCGTCAGGCCATAGACGCCGCGCGGGCCCAGGGGACTGGTCTCGGTCAGTGGGGCGTCCGTCGTCGACGGCTCGTACACGTCCGACGAGCCGACGACCAGGAGCGCCGG
>JADGQG010000007.1 GCA_017882025.1 Chloroflexota bacterium | reverse complement strand
CACCCCGAACGTCCGGGCGACGTGGCTGGAGAACGCGCCGGAGAGGCCGTTGCCGGCCCCGCCGCTGAACCCGTCGGGGTCGGCGAACGCTGCCTCGCCCGGCGTGCGGCTGCTGTCGAACGGGAAGACGTGCCCGGCGGACCGCGGATAGGCGCGCCAGAGCTGTTCCATCGTCTGGTGCGTCGTGAACAGCGCATCGAGATAGTACGAGGGGTCGTTGTGCCCGTCCGCGATGACGGTCGATGCACCCGCGCGGGCGAACCCGGCCGCGTAGTTGTCGATGCGGGCCTTCGCGACATCGAGCGTGGGCTCCCCGTTGCCGGACTCCGAGTTCCCGGACGCGTAGCACAGGTGGCTCAGGATCACGACGGCATTGGGGGCGAGGCGCACCTCGTTTCCAATGTAGGACTCACCGTAGTAGGTGTTGTTGTTGTCGCCCTGGCCGGCCACGGCGTTGAGTCCGAAGCCGTTCTGCGAATCCGGGTTCGGCGAGGTCCGGTACGGACTGGGGAACCCGTTCCCGTGGCCCATGTAGACCACGACGTTCGCGCCCTGAAGGGCCGCCTTGACGGCGGCCCACGTCGCGTTGGGGCTGTAGACCTTCACAACGTTCGTGCTGTACTTGGCCGCGGTCGCGGCGACCACGTCCATGTAGTTGCGATACGTCGGCGTGACGCTGCCGGTGGCACCCACGACGAGGACGATCTTTGGGTTGGCCGGGACGGCCGCCAGCGCGGCGGGCGCGAGCGAGGACGGCGCCACGATGCCGGCGACGGCCAGCAGGCCAGCGAGAAGCACGGGAACCAGACGACGCACGATGTGGGGACTCCTGTTTCGTTCGAAGCAGGACAACCATGGCCGTTGAGCGGCGCCGGCTCAATCGCCCGGTCGGCTCAATCGCCCACGACCATCGGGCTACAGGCGAACCAGGATCGGGCGGTTTGGTGCAGTCCGGGTCCCGTCCGGGGCGGTCAGTCCGCGCGGAGGCGGGCCACCAGCGAGGCAAGCGACGGGTTGGCGCGGTCGCGGTCGGAGAGAATCGGGCGCCCGTCCGGCGTGCCGGGAACCTCCGGCCAGGGCACGCTCGCGTCCGCGTCGTCCCAGGCGAACCCAAGCTCGTCCGAGCCGTCGTACTCGTTCGTGACGAGGTAGACCAGCTCCAGTGGCTCGAGGGCGAGGAAACCGTGGGCGACGCCGGTCGGGATGGTGACGGTGCCGTCTTCGGTGAGCTCGCGAACCTCCACGAGCGGTCGCGGGTCCCGCCTCTCGATCATCGGCCGCACGTCGACGAGGGCGACGAGGGCCCGACCGCGGGCGACGATCCAGTGGTCAAGCTGGCGCCGGTGGAAATGGAGGCCGCGCAGCACGCCGGCCGCCGACGTCGAGAGGTTCGCCTGGATGAACGCCGCTCCCGGGAGGCCGGTCGCGGCCGCGTCGAGCGAACCAAAGGCCCCGGCCCGCCAGAGTTCGCGGAAGCTCCCGCGCTCGTCGAGATGGCGGGTGATCCGGCCCCAACTGACGCCGGGCAACGGGGACGGGGCGGCGGGATCGCGGGGCGCGCTCATCGGCCGTTCGCCGCGCGCTCGCGCCGCAGGAGCGGGGCATAGTCGGCGAACGCCGCCTGCCACGGGCGGAGGTGCTCGCCCGATGGCGGGAGCGTCGGCGCCAGCACGGCCCACGCCGGCGGTACGGAGGGTCGCGTCCACGTCGCGAGCGGGATCTCGACGATGGGCACCTCCACCCCCGTGGCCGCGAGGACGTGGCGCGCCCATCCTGCCCGCGACACCGATCCGGAATTGACGATGTGGTGGACGCCCGCGAACATCCCGGCCGCCAGCAGCTCCAGGATCCCCTCGGCGAGGTCCGGAGCGAAGGTCGGCGAGCCGATCTCGTCACCCACGACGCGGAGCGGCTCGCCGCTGGCACGGGCCCGATCGGCCGCTGCAAGGATCCGGGCGGGGAAGTCGTTGCCGGGTGGGCCGTAGAGCCACGCCGTGCGGACGATCGCCAGCTGCGGGGCGGCCGGGATCGGCGCCGACGACGCACCGGTGGCGGGGGTCGAGGCCGGACCCAGGGGGCCCACCGCGCCCAGGCCGTCGATCAGGCCGCCGTGGCGCAGGAAGGCGGCCTGCGCGGCCGTCTCGCCGGCCAGCTTGCTGGCACCGTACGGGTTGCCGGGGCGCGGCCGGTCTTCCGGGGCGTAGCCGCGGCCATCGGTCCGACGACCGTCGAACACCTCGTTGGTGGAGATGAGCACGAGGTCGGCGCCGGCGCGCACGCACGCCTCCGCGAGCTCGGCGACCGCCATCGCATTTCGGCGCATTGCGCGCTCGGGCTCGCGCGCGCAGCCGTCCACGTCCGTCCAGGCGGCCGCGTGCACCACGACCTCGGGCGCCGCCTGCCGGATGCAGCGGGCCGCCGCTTCCGGATCGTCGATGTCATACGTGGGGCGGCTCCACGCCAGAGGCCCGAGCGGACCCGTGAACGGCGCTTCCTGGAGGGCGGTCATGAGGGCACGACCCAGCCGGCCGCCGGCACCGGTGACGGCGACGCGCATCAGGCCTCCGTCTCCGCGGGCTGGCCGCCGGGGGCGACGTCTGCGGGTACGGCCTCCGCGCCTGCGGCTGCCTGGGCGCCGGGGGATACTTCCGCGACGGCATCCGCGCTCGCGAGGCGACCCGCGTACTGGCGGTCGTAATACGCGTCCCATTCGCCGGACCGGGCGGCCCGCCACCACGCTTCGTTCGCCCGGAACCAGTCGATCGTGGCCGCGAGCCCATCGGCGAAGGCGACCTGGTTCGTCCAACCGAGCGAGGCAAGCTTCGCGCCGTCCATCGCATAGCGCCGGTCGTGGCCGGGCCGGTCCTCCACGAACCGGACAAGCGACCATGGCTTCCCGAGGCGCGCGAGGAGCTGGGCGACGACGTCGCGGTTCGGCAGCTCGGCGGCACCCGGGACGTTGTAGACCTCGCCGGCGTTGCCACGGCGCAGGACGTGGTCGATCGCCCCGGCATGGTCAGCAACGTAGAGCCAGTCGCGGACCTGCATGCCATCGCCGTACAGCGGGAGCGCCCTGTCATCGAGCGCATTCGTGACGAACAGCGGGATCAGCTTCTCGGGATGGTGGTACGGCCCGTACGTGTTCGCGCCGCGGGTGATCACCACGTCCAGCCCGTACGTCACGTGGTAGCTCCGCGCCAGGAGCTCACCGGCCGCCTTCGCGGCGGCGTACGGAGAGCGCGGCGCCAGCGGATCGCCCTCCCGTGAGAAGCCCGCCGCGACGGACCCGTAGACCTCGTCGGTGGACACCTGGAGGAACCGGGGCTCCGCTCGCCGGCCGCCGGCCGGAGCGCGCTCCGTCTCGCGACGAACGGCCTCCAGCAGCACGTGGACGCCGTCCACGCCGGTCCGCAGGAACGCGGTCGGGTCCAGGATTGAGCGATCGACGTGCGACTCCGCGGCGAAGTTGACGACTGCATCGGCCTCGGCCACGAGCGGCCCCACGACCTCCGGGTCCGCGATGTCGCCGCGCACGAACGAGAAGCGCGCGGCCTGCTCCGAGTCGGCCTCCACCGGGGCGAGGTTCGCGCGGTTGCCAGCGTAGGTCAGCTTGTCGAGGACCGTGATCCGCGTGCCGTCGCGCCGCGCCAGGACGTCGCGGACGTAGCAGCTGCCGATGAAGCCGGCGCCACCGGTGATCAGGAGTCGGGAGGCTGGGCCGGGGGCGCTCACGTCAGCGGCCGCGGCGGCGGCGCTGACAGCTCGCCGGCGTCGTCGGCGGCGGAGGCCAGCTCGGCCGCCCGGAGGAGGGACGCCACCGTCCCCGCGTCGGCCCAGTGCCCGTCGAAGCGTCGCGCGAACAGCCCGCCGCCCGGGATGTAGTGGTTGAGGACGTCGGTGATCTCGAACTCGCCGCGACCGGATGGCGCCAGAAGGTCGATGACGCCGAAGGCGTCGGGCCGCAGGAAGTAGACGCCGATCGGGATCAGGTCGCTCTTCGGGACGGCCGGCTTCTCCTCGAAGCCGAGGATCGTGCCGTCGGCGGCCAGCTCGGCGACCCCGAACCGCTCGGGATCGGGCACCCGGTAGAGCAGCGTCCCGGCGCCCCACGGCCCGGCCTCGAACTCGCGGGCCACCGGCGCCAGCGCGGACCCCCGGAGGATGTTGTCGCCCAGGACGCAACAGAACGCGTCGTTGCCGACAAAGTCCCGGGCCAGCCCGATGGCGTGGGCGATCCCCAGCGCTCCCCGCTGGTAGCGATAGGTGAGGCGGAGCCCGAAGTGCTCGCCGTCGCCGAGGAGCTCCACGACGTCACCGACGCTCTTCCCGCCGACGATCACCATCACCTCCTGGATCCCCATCCCGGCCAGGGTCTCCAGCGGGTAGTAGATCATCGGCCGGTCGTAGATTGGCAGGAGGTGCTTGTTCGTCACGATCGTGAGCGGGAAGAGCCGGGTCGCCGTGCCGCCGGCAAGGATCAGGCCCTTCATGGAGTCGGGCGCGGCGAGGTGGACGACGTGGGACGCTTCGTCGCGGGCGGCGTCGGGGCCGCGGTGGCGAACGGCTGCTCGGAGCCGGGCAGCGTCCCGTCCGGGTTCACCTGGTCGGTCGGGAGGTCGGTCGCGTCCGGGATCCCGCCCTGGTAATCCGTGATCACAAGCACCACCTCCAGGCGATCCAGGTCGATCGCGGGCTCGAGATACGCGGTCTGGATGACGGCGTTTGGATCGCGGGTCGCGTCGATCACCTGGCCGATCACGAGACCTTTCGGGTACGGAGAGCGGATCCCGCTGCCCAGCGTGATCCCGGCTGTCACGACCTCGTCGCCGATCGTGATCCGCTGGGTGGCATCGACTTTGTCCATCACGAGCTGCCCGCCAAGGTCGCCCACCACCTCGCCGGTTGCGCGGTTCGAGACCACCTCGCCGATGACGGTCGAGCCCGGCGCGTTGATCAGCACGACTCGCGCGGCATGGGCTCCGATCTGGGTGATCCGTCCCGCGAGCGCGCCGCCCTGGCCTACCACGACATCACCCACGCTAAGGCCGTCGCCCGTGCCCCGGTCGATGGTCACGACCCGGCTCACGTCGGCCACGTCGCGGCCGATCACCCGCGCGGCGACGGTCGCGTACTGGAACGAGCCCCGGATCTGCAGCAGCGTCGACAGCTGCTCGTTCTCCGGCCCCAGCGCTCCGAGCCGGAGGTTCTCCGCGGTCAGCCGCTCGTTCTCCGCCCGGAGCGTCCCGTTGTCGCGACGCAGCTGGTCGATCTCGGCCACTGCCCCGATCACGGACCGGGCCTGGACGCCGATCGCGTTGACGGCGTCCTGGGCGGGCGACAGCGCGAACGCGAGGCCGCGCTGGAGCTCCTGGGCAGCGGCGGTGGAGCTGGCCGCCATGAGCCCGACGGAGATTGCGAGCAGGATCCCGTAGGCGACGAGGCGCCGGCGCACCACCCGCGGCGCCCGGTGCCCATATCCCAGCAGACGGCCCGACATGATCGTCGACCCTGGATGCCTATCGGGGCGGCCGGGCGTAGGTGTCGGCGACCAGCACCCGGCTCATGCGGTCCAGTTCCTGGAGCACGACGCCTGTCCCACGAGCGACGCAAGTCAGGGGGTCGTCCGCGATGTGGACGGGCATCTGGGTGGCCTCCGCCACGCGCCGGTCGAGGCCCAGCAGGAGCGCGCCGCCGCCGGCGAGCACGACCCCCTGGTCCATGATGTCCGCCACCAGCTCAGGTGGCGTCTCCTCGATCGTGTCCTTGATCGTGTCGACGATCTGCTGCACGGACGGCTCGATCGCCTCGCGGATCTGGTCGGCGCCGACCTCCACGCCGCGGGGCAGGCCGGTGAGCAGATCTCGGCCGCGGAGCAGGACGCGCTGGCTATCCCAGTCGCCCGGGTAGCCCGATCCGATCGCGATCTTGATGTCCTCGGCCGTCCGCTCGCCGAGCAACAGGTTGTACTCGCGGCGCGCGAAGTTGACGATGTCCACGTCCATCTCGTCGCCGCCGATCCGGATGCTCCGGCTGACGACGATCCCGCCGAGGCTGATCACGGCGACCTCGGTCGTGCCGCCACCGATGTCCACGATCAGGCTCCCGGTCGGCTCGGAGACCGGGAGGCCGGCCCCGATCGCGGCGGCCATCGGCTCCTCGATCAGGCGGGCCCAGCGAGCGCCGGCGTTGAGCGCCGCGTCGCGGACGGCGCGCTTTTCCACTTCGGTGACGCCCGATGGGACGCCCAGGATCATCCGGGGCCGCGGGATCAGCCCAATCCGGTCATGGACCCGGTGCACGAAGTACTTGATCATCTGCTCGGTCACGTCGAAGTCGCTGATGACCCCGTCGCGGAGCGGGCGGATCGCGATGATGTTGGCCGGGGTCCGGCCGACCATCCGCTTCGCCTCGGCACCGATCGCGAGCACCTTCTTGGTCTTCGCGTCGATGGCGACGACGCTCGGCTCGCTGATCACGATGCCGCGGTCGCGGACGTGGACGAGCGTGTTGGCAGTCCCGAGGTCGATGCCGATGTCACGGGAGAAGATGCCGAGGAGCGCGTCGAGCATGATTCGGGCGGGGTTTCCTTGGACCTGGAGGGCTCGTGTGAAGCTCGGGGCGCCGCGTGAACGCGGGCGGCGCGAGGCGGCGCCAACTGGCGCGGACGCCCGGGGAGTATACCGCCCGCGCCGGTTCCGCCCGACGGGCCGTCTCTGCGCATGGCGAGGCCGCGCCGGACGGCGGCAGCTCAGCCAGCCGCGGCGCGCAGGCCGTGGGCCCCGGGCCGGTCGAACGAGACGCCGCGATCGCGGAGCGAGACGAACGACGCGTGGCCGATCACGACGTGGTCGAGCAGCTCGATGTCGAGAAGCCGGCCCGCCGCGAGCGCCTCTGCGGTCAGGTGCAGGTCGTCCGGGCTCGGTGTCGGATCGCCGCTCGGATGGTTGTGGACGAGGATCGCGCCGGCCGCGTTGATCCGGACGGCGTCCCGGAAGAGCTCGCCGATCCGGACCAGGGAGGCGCTGACGTTGCCCTGGTAGACGGTCACCACCCGGAGGACGACGTTCTTCGTGTTCAACAGCACGACCCGCAGCTCCTCGCGTTCGAGTGAGCCCATCTCGACCATCAGCCGGTCCGCCACGTCCCGGGGGGCGCGGACGGACCATCGACCATTCGGCCAGGCCTCGGTCGCGCGGCGGCCCAGCTCGAACGCGGCGGTCAGCTGGGCCGCTTTCGCGATCCCGACGCCGGGCAGGCCGCGAAGCTCCAGCTCGCCCGCCCGAGCGAGGCCGGCGAGGCCGTCGTGACGCGCGAGCGCCTCCTCGGCAAGGCCCAGCGCACTGACACCGTGCGTCCCGGAGCCCCAGACCAGCGCGACCAGCTCCGCGGCCGAGAGGCCGGCCGGGCCACGCCGAGCGAGCCGCTCGCGGGGCCGTTCGTCGGCCGGCAGCTCACGGAGGCGGCGGCCTGCTGGCCGCTGCAGCGGAGCTGTGGGACCGGTGTCGATCACAGGGGATCCTCCTGGCGCGCGGGGCGGTGGTGTTCCCGAGCCCGGACAACGGAGCCCGCCGATTCCTCCGCCATCCGGACCCGAGAACACTGCGCAGCCTAGCGGCCGGCCCTCACTGCGCACTCACCGCGGTCTTCGCGGCCACTCACCGGGCGCTGTCGGCGGCGACCGGCCGCCTACCCCGTGGCCACCCGTGAGCCCGCCAGCAGGAAGAGCACGAGCGGGATTCCGTTGTAGACGGCGTGGAGGGCAATGGGCGCGGCCAGCGTGCGCCTGCGGAGGAAGACCCAGCCCAGCAGGAGGCCGACCGGGATCCGGATGGCGAACACGATGAGCGCCACGCGCAGGCCGGTGGAGAAGTCGCTCCCGAGTACCGTGATGACGTGGACCAGGGCGAAGAAGAGCCCAGCCCGCACGATCGCTGCCCGCGAACCGGCGGTCCGGGCCCAGGCGGTGGTTGTGAAACCGCGGAAGAACAGCTCCTCCCAGAATGGCGCCACCGCCACCGCGGCCAGCAGGTTCAACGTGGCGCCGAACGGGTCGCGGGTCGGCGGCAAGGTGGGTTCCGGGGTCGTGCCCAGGACCGCGATGAGGAGCGCGGCGAGGAACGCGGCCGCGAGGATCGCCGGGATCGCGAGCGCGGCGCCCCACGCGACATCCTCGATGAGCGAGCCCTCCCCGGGCCCGGGACGCCGGAACCCGAGGTCGCGCCAACGCAGAGCGCCCGGCCCCACCACGAGAAGGCCGAGCAGCCCCACCGACACGAGGCCCGAGATCAGCGAGGAGATCAGCACGCCCGCCTGGTCGCCGATCCGGATCCCCGCGGCGTCGAGGACGACGGCCAGCACGTTGACGATGAAGAGGCTGCCGAGGAACGCTGCGGCGAAGACGAGATACGGCGACGGACCGGCGTAGCCGGCCACGCCATCAGCGGCCCGCTGGAGGCCCTGTGCCCCGGCGGCGGCCACCAGGCCGAGCGCGAGGATGCCGAACCCGGCGACGAACAGCCACGGTCCGGCGCCGCCGCCGCCGGCCGCGAGTCCCACGAACAGCACGGCCAGGCCGACGATGGTCAGGCCATAACCCACGGCATAGAGACCGGGGGCCGCGCGCCCCTCGAGGTCAAAGGCGCCGCGTCGGCTCGGGGCGGCCGCCGCCGGTTCGCCGTTCGCCGCGGGGTCGGGCGGGTTCAGGGCCGCGGGGTCGGGCTGGGCGCGGTTGCGCCGGCCACGGACCGGGTGGACCGGCGGGCGCGGACCTGTGCGGTCGGCATGGGTACGGGCGCGGGAGCCGGCACGCCCTCGCTGCGCGGAGCCGGCGTCCGGACGGGGCCGACCGCGCCGACCGGGCGCTCGAAGTCGCGCCCGCACCACGCGCAGAGGGACCACTCGAATCCAACCAGCCGGTTGCAGTTCGGGCAGACGCGCTTGAGCCGCATCCGGCAGGTTGGGCAGAGGATCCATTCCTCGTGGACCTTCCGACCGCAGGTCGCGCAGTGCTCGATCGCGTCGATCTCCGCGAGCAGCGCCTCCTCCGCCAAGCCGCGCTCGTACGCCTCCCCAAGGCGCTCCTGTGGCCGGATGATCTTGTAGACGAGGACCGCGAACAGGAACAGGACGGGCGTGAAGCCGATCACGAACGCCGCGGCGAGGTACGGAAGGATCGGGTTGGCCGTCCGGAGCTGCATGTCGCGGAAGGCCCAGAACGCCGCGGCGAGCCAGACGATCACGATGTAGATGCCGATCGCCTTGAGCCCGAGCTGGACGATCGGCGTGGCGAAGAACGACCCGATCGCGTCACCGATGCCCGAGAGGAAGTCGAGGTTCATGCGGCCTCTTCACCCATGTGGCGGCTCATCGCACAGCGGCGAACTCTATTCCCCGCCTCGCTGCGGCGCAGTGTAGCAGCCGTTCCGCGGGGCACCGCCGGCCCCTCGGACGGGCCACCACGCCCGGAAGTGACGCCCGAGTCAGCCGGCCGCCCGGTCGAGCGTCCCACTCCGGCATCCTCAAGCAGCCCCGACACGCTCAAGCTCCTGCAGCGCGTCGTGCCAGCTCCGCGGTCCAGAGCACCGACCGCCATGCGGCCGCGATCCCCGCCACGACGAGGCAGCCCGCCCACACCGCGGCGAGCACCAGCGTCCCCATGATGATGCCGGCCGCGTCGGTGCCGTCGATAAGCGCGATCCGGGCATGATCCCAGGCAACGCCGACCACCACGACGGCCGGCACGAGGAGCAGCAGGGTGCCTCCGATCGCCACAATGAGGGTCAGGAAAGCGGACACGGGCGCGCGCGCCACGTCGCCGAGGCCCGCCCTGAGAGCGCCCGCAACCGACGACCCGCGCAGCGCGATCCGTCGGGCGGCGAGGCCGCCGAGCACCTCGGCTGCGAGCCATGCAGCGACCACCACCGCTGAGGGGATGGGCGCGCCAGCGATGACGCGAACCGGGAGTGGGACGGCCAGGTCCGTCGGCAGAAGCAGCTCGCGGTAGGCGACCTGGACCCAGGCCGGGACGGCGGCGGCGAGCGCAATCGCGACGGGCAGGAGGAGCACGAGCCGGACCGTCGCAACCCGCGTCGCGGTGGGGCGTGAGGCCCGGGCGCTCGCGGCGATCAACCCGGACAGGAACCCGCTCTTCGCTTTGTCTGCCCCCGGTGCCACCGTCGCGCGGTAGAGCGCGACCTCCGCCGCGGCCGCGATGAGCGTGCCACCCACGATCGCCCCGAGCGCCATCCCCAGCCACGTCGCGACCATCGCGATGAGCCGGGGCGTCGGACCCGCCGCGGTCACGGACGTCGGGCCGACGGTGTTCGAGAGCCCGACGAAGGTCGGCAGCACGAGCATCGGGACCACCAGCGCAACGAGCCCGCCACGGGCGAGGAACGCGAGCAGCGCGAAGACCCATAGCCGCGGCCGCGATGCGGCCACGGCTGACGCCCCGGCCATCGCCAGCGGCCACGCCATGGCGCGGGGCGGCACAGGACGCGGCAGGATAGGCCCGCCGTCGAGCTCCTCGAGCACGCCGGCGGGCAGCGCGGTCACCGGGCGGACGCGGTGCCCGTCAGGGCGTGGGGGCGGGGCTCGGGATCACCACGACCCCGAGCTGGCGGAGCGTCGCCTGGACCTTTGCGATCTCCGCACCGTACGTCGTGAAGTCGCCCGCCCGGAGCGCCGCCTGGGCCGCATCGAAGTGCGCGTTGGCGTAGGTGATGAGCGCCTTCACGTCGTCCGGCCGTGGGGTGACCTCGGGACCGCCCGACGGGCCCGGGGTGGCGGACGCGCCCGGCGAAGGACTCACGCCCGGCGATGGCGACGGCCCGCCCGGCGAGGGGCTGGGCGACGGCGTCGAACTGCCGGCGAGCAAGAGATCGAGCGCCTGCTGGAGCGTGTCGCCCCAGACCACCTTGGTGGGGGTGGCCAGGACGACCTTTGTGAGCTGCGGGATCGGCGAGGTCGTCGACTGGAGGTAGATCGGCTGGAGGTAGAGGATCGAGTCCTGTACCGGGATGACGATCAGGTTGCCGAGCACGACAGAGCTTCCGCCCTGACGCCACAGCGAAAGCTGGGCGCTGATCGTGGATTCCGATTCGATGCGCGCCTCGACCTGTTCGGGACCGAAGATCGACGACGTGTCAGGGAAATCGTACACGACGACCTTCCCGTAGTTGGGCCCGTCGTTGCGGGCCGCCACCCACGCGATCATGTTCGGACGAGCCTTGGGCACCATCGGCTGGAGAAGCAGGAACTCGGGGTTTGCCTCGCCCGGCATCCGCATATAGACGTAATAGGCCTGGAGCGGGAGCGCGCCGGTCGCCGTGTCGGTGGACTGGGACTGCTGCGGCACTTTCCAGAGATCGTTGTTCTGGTAGAAGACGGCCGGATCGGTCACGTGGTACCGCGCGTACACGGCGGTCTGGACGTTGAACAGCTCCTCGGGCACGCGGAGGTGCGGCCGCAGGCCCGACGGCATCGCGTCAAGGGGTTTGAAGAGTGTCGGGAAGACGCCGCTCCAGGCGCGGATCAACGGGTCGCTCGGGTCGGCGACGTAGAACGTCATGGAGCCGTCGTAGGCATCCATGACGACCTTCACGCTGTTACGTATGTAGTTGATGCTCTGGCCGCTCAACCCGCTGCCGACGCCAAGCGTGCCGCCGTCGAACGGCTCGGCGTTCGGGAAGCGGTCGCTGACCGTGTAGGCATCCTGGACGTAGACCATCCGTCCATCGTCGGTGACCACCAGATAGGGGTCCTTGTCGTAGGCGAGGAACGGTGCGATGAGATGGAGCCGCTCGCCCAGGCTTCGGTTCATAAGCAGCTGCGAGTCCGCGGTGACCTGGTCCGAGATGAGCAGGTTCAGGTCGCGGAAGCGGGCGGCGAACAGGAGCCGGGTGAGGATCGAGTCCAGCTTGATGCCGGTCGTGCCCGCCCAGCGGGTCTGGGTCACCGTGCCGGCGGAAGCCTGGTCGCCGGACCCGGTCGGGTAGTCGAACTCCGGCTGGCGACCGCCGACCAGCACCCAGTCGTTGGGGCGCTCCCCGAAGTAGATCCGGGGTTCCTTGACGACCGGCGCCCCCGCGCTCGCGACCGGCGGCAGGTCCTTGATGATCAGCTGGGGCAGCCCCTGGGCGCCAACCCCACTGACGGGCACCATCGCGAGCCCGAAGCCGTGGGTGAACACGATGCGCTGGTTGACCCAGCTCCCGGCCTGTGGGTTGAGCTCCGGCGCCAGCTCGCGAGCGGACAGCATCACCTGGCGGGTGACGCCGTCGATCGCATAGCGGTCCGTGTCGACATCGACAAACTGGTAGTACTGGCGCACGGTCTGGATCTGTTCAAGCGCCGTCTTGAGCGGCCGGTAGTCCCATACGCGGGCGTTCTGGAAGGTCGCCGAATCCTTCGCCACCGCGTCCGCAGTCAGCGGTGCCGAACCGTTGTATGGCAGGCTCTGCCACGCGGTCAGCCCGTAGGCGAGCCGCGTCATGGCGATGTTGTTGACGACGTAGGGCTGTTCCTGGGCGTACTGGTTGGGGTCCACCGTGAACTTCTGGATCGCCTCTGGGTAGACCGTGCCGAGGAGCAGCGAGAGGCCCAGCCAGATCGCGACCCCGGCCCCCAGCGGCGCGACCCAGCGCGTGAACGCTCCCGCCACGAGGAGGGCGGCTACGATCCCGGCCACGATGGTCAGTGCGTCGAGGGCGAAGAACCGGGCAGCCTGGTCGGTGTAGCTGACACCCGTCGCCACGCCGTTCGTGCTGTAGACCAGCTCCAGCTTGTCCAGCTGGTAGCCCGCCGCGACCGTGAGCAGGTACAGGCCGGCCAGCACGCCCAGGTGAACGCGAACCGGGGTCGTGAAGCCGCTCCCGCCGAGCGCCGCCACGACGTAGCGGGCAAGCGCGAAGAGGAGCGCCGCCAGCAGGAGCCCGCCGGCCGCCGCCTGGAGGAGCCGCAGGAACGGCAGATCGAAGAAGTAGAAGCTGATGTCCCGGCCAAAGACCGGGTCCACGACGGGCGCCGCGCCCGCCGCGGCGAACGGGACGCGGTTCGCGTAGAGGGCCACGGTCTCCCAGCTCCCCGAGAGGGCACCGGCCGTGCCCAGGGCGACGAGCACGGCGAGGATCACGAGGACGACGACGCTCAGCGGCCGCAGATCCGGGAGATCCGCTGTCGTCAGGCTGGGCCCGACCGGGCGGATCCCGCGAAGGCGATCTTCGTCGTCGCCGAAGGGTCCGCGGCGCGGCTGGCCAAAGGGGTCGTAGCGGGTGCGGAGCTGGCTCTCGCCGGTTGATCGCGCCGCCTGGCCCAGGCGGTCCACGAACGAGCGGAACCTGTCGCCCGCACCGGTGCCCGGCGGGGGCGACAGGCGGCCGGCAAGCCAGATGTTGACGAGGAGGAAGACGAGCGCGACCGCCAGGCCCAGCGCGAAGAGGCCGGCCTGCGACCCGATGCGCGTCCAGAAGACGGGGTCGTACCCGACGCTCTTGAACCACGTGGCGTCCGTGACGAGCTGGAGGCCGGTCCCCACCAGGAAGATCGCGCTGAGGAGGATCACCGCGACGACGCCCAGCACCAGCTGTGGGCCGAGCGATCCGACCCGGCGCCGCCTGGCGCCGCCATCGTTGGGGCCGCCCGGGCCGCGGCGTCGCGGGGGCGTGCCCGGTGGCGGCGCGCCATGGCCGTCGCGGACGGGGCGTGGCCGATGGAGCGGCGGCGGCGCGTCGGTCGCATCCGGCGTGTGGCCGTCGTCCGGATGATGGGCTGCGCCAGGGTCACCGGTTGCGGCGTGAGGGCCGTCCGCGGCCTCGTCGGGGCCCGATTCGGCGTCGGGTTCCGCGTCCGGTGCTGGGTCGCCGGGGGCGGGGAGGCGCTCCCCGCGTGCCGCCGCCTGGGCCTGCCGCTGGCGCTCCGCCAGCTCCTTCATGAAATCGTTGAACAGGTCGCGCATACCGCTGAGTGTACCCGCACCGGGGCAGGCCCTGGCGGTTCCGAATCGCGGTTCCGAATTCGCCCTGCGGCCCTGTGGCTCAGGGCCGGTGAATGCCCTCGACCGCGCGCCGGAAGGCGGCCAGGGCCACGTCTGCGAGCGCGTTCTGGGTCATGGCCGCCGCACGAGCGGGCTCCCAGCGGATCGCCGCCTGGACCACGAGCGGCGCCGACCATGGATGGCCGGGGTCGTCTGGCGGGACGGGGAGGCGGAGGCGGATCTGCTGGCGCCCGCCGTCCTCCAGCACGAATCCGGCGAGCCCTCCGGAGAACAGGGGCCCGAGTCGAAGGAGCGGCGGATCCGGCGGCGGTCCCGCGGCCGGGGCGGCGGCCCGACAGGCCACGATGCCGTCCGCGTCTGCGACCCAGAGCACCGCGAGCCACCATCCTTCGATCTCGGTCGGGCGGTCCATGCCGGCCCGGAGGCGTCGCTCGCCGAGCACGACCTCGTGCTCGCGAAGGAACGAGGGTCCGGGTGGGGGAATCCGGGGCATCGAGGGACAGGATACCGATGCCGCGCCTCGCGCCTACGGGCGGGCGTCCTCCTCCTGCACATCGCGAGGCTCTGGCGGGGCGTCCGGCTCTGGCGGGGCGTCCGGCTCCGGCGGAGCGGCCGGCGATTCGGACATCGGGATCCCCCGCTCCGCCGCCATGGCTGCCGCGCGGGCGGTGAGGTCCGCGAGCTCGGCGTCCAGTTGGAGGCGCAGCATCTCGTGGCGCACCTCCGCGTCGGGCATCTCGAGCGCCGGCAGCTCAGCTTCGGAGGGTGGCGGGATCTCGTCGTCGCCGCCGACGAAGAGCGCGCCGAAGGTTCGGCGGATCTTGCGGGGCGCCGCAGCCCGTGATGCATGCTGACCGTCGATTGCCGTCACGCCGGGAATCTCGATCGCGGCATCGCCCTGGAGGGTCGCGCCGCAGGCGCCGCACGTCACGTCATCGGGGCGTGCGACAGGTGCCGAGCACCACGGACAAGACGCGCCGAGGGCTGCCGACGGCGGAAGCGGGATCCCCGGCTGATCGTTGGCGGCCATGCAGCAGCGATGCTACCGGACCGAGTCCCCGTCGGTCACGCCACGTGTGCCGACCCGGCGCGTCCGCGCACCGATGTTCCGTGCCTACTCCCACTCGATGGTGGCAGGCGGCTTGGAGCTGATGTCGTAGACGACCCGGTTGACGCCCGGCACTTCGTTCACGATCCGCGAGCTGATCGTCCCCAGGACGTCATACGGGAGCTTTGCCCAGTCGGCCGTCATGCCGTCCTCGGACGTCACCGCGCGGACGGCGACCACGTTGGCGTACGTCCGTCCGTCGCCCATCACGCCCACGGAGCGGACCGGGGTGAGGATCGCGAACGACTGCCATAGGCTCCGGTAGAGGCCGGCCGCCTTGATCTCGTCGATGACGATCCAGTCCGCCTCGCGGAGCGTGTCGAGTCGCTCGGCCGTCACTTCGCCGATGATCCGGATCGCGAGGCCGGGACCCGGGAACGGCTGGCGGAAGACCATCGCCTCGGGCAGGCCCAGCTCCAGCCCGACCAGCCGCACCTCGTCCTTGAAGAGGTAGCGCAGCGGCTCGATGAGCGTGAAGCGGAGGTCGGCCGGCAGGCCACCAACGTTGTGGTGCGTCTTGATCTTCTGGGCCGCCTTCGTCTCCGGGGTCGTGGACTCGATGACGTCCGGGTAGAGCGTCCCCTGGGTCAGGAAGTCGATCCTGCCGAGCTTCGCGGCCTCCTCCTCGAAGACCCGGATGAACTCGTCGCCGATGATCTTCCGCTTCGACTCCGGGTCGGTCACGCCGGCGAGGCGCGCCAGGAAGCGCTCCCGCGCGTCCACCATCACGAGGCGCATCCCGAGGTTCTGCTCGAAGGTGCCGCGCAGGAGCTCCGACTCCTTCTTGCGCATCAGGCCGTGATCCACGTAGATGCAGGTCAGACGGTCCCCGACGGCGCGATGCACCAGGCCCGCCGCGACCGCGGAATCGACCCCGCCGGACAGGGCGCAGATCACGAGGCCGCTGCCACCCGAATCGCGCGCCTGCGCGTCCACGCGCGAGCGGATCTCGTTGACGGTCGACTCGATGAAGTTGGCCGGCGTCCACGTGGGCCGGGCGCCGGCGATCCCCAGCACGAAGTTGCGCAGGACGTCGCGGCCGCGCGGGGTGTGGCCCACCTCGGGATGGAACTGGATCCCATAGAGGCGGCGCACCGGATCGGCCATCGCAGCGAATGGCGTGGACGCCGTTTCCGCCGTGGGCTGGAAGCCCGGAGGCGGCGCGACGATCGAGTCGCCGTGGCTCATCCAGACCGGCTGCTCCCGGCCCAGTCCGGCGAAGAGCGGGCTTTCGTCGGTGAACGTGATCGTCGCCGGGCCGTATTCGCGCTTTGCGGCGGAGACGACGTCGCCGCCGAGCTCGCGCGCCATCAGGTGCAGCCCGTAGCAGATGCCCAGGACGGGAATGCCGGCGCTCCACACGGCCGGGTCCGGCCGCGGCGCGCCCTGCTCGTAGACGCTCGAGGGGCCGCCGGAAAGGATGATCGCGCGCGGGCGGCGCTTCTCGATCTCCGGCCACGGCGTGTCGAAGGGCAGGAGCTCCGAGTAGACGTGCAGCTCGCGCACGCGCCGGGCGATGAGCTGCGCGTACTGGCTGCCGAAATCCAGGACCACGACGGTGTCCGGCTCGCCCCCGCTGCCCTCGCCGCGGGGGACGGCGCCGCCGGGACGGTCGACGTGGGGGCGCTCGGGCGCCGCGGCGTCGAGGGCGACCTCCAGGTATGCCTCCACTTCGGCGTCGTCCGGCGCGAGGACGCGATGACCCGCGTTGGCGAGCTCGCCGTGGACGGTCTTGCCGCGCCGTCGCGCGGGCTGCTCGTGGTCGTCGGAGCGTGGAACGACGTCTTCGGAGCGTGGAACGAGGTCGTCGGCCGGGCGCGGCGCCTCGTGGTCGGCCGGGCGAAGCGCGCTGTCGTCGAGCGGCGCGCCGTCGTCCTGCGCGCGAGCCAGGTCCGCCTGCTGCTCCTCCGCGTCGCTCAACCGCCGCCTCCTCCCTCGCTCGGCGCCCGTCGCGATCAGGGCCGTCGCCAGCAGTGTACGGGGGGCGCGGAGGCCGGGTGCGGATGCCGCGTGCGGATCAGGCGCCGCGCGTCGCTCTTCGTGGCGGCCCCGAGCCCGCCTTGTCGTATCGGCGGTCGGGACCCGCAGCAGCGCAGTCAGCCCGGCGGGGCCGGCCGCAGCCGGAATGCGGGACCCGCGCCCAATCGCTCGGCCGGCGTGCCGTACTTCAGGATCAGCTCCGTGATGGCCCGCGCCTTCGCCGCGTCGCCAAGCTCCTCGGCGTCGTAGGCAGCTCGGCGTGTGCCGACCCGGGCCACGCACCGCGGATCCGCGCGCAGATTGGCCGCCCAGTGCGCACCCGGATCGCCGGCGGCCACCAGCAGCGAGCCGTCCAGCTCCTCGATAAACCCGACGGCCGCAACCACGGTCCGCCCGCTCATCCGGCCCCGCGTCTCGATCGCGACGGCCTTCTCCCAGCCAACGAGCTGCTCGCTGAACGGGTCGCGGGGCACGGCGTCGGGCTGCCCTATCGCCCCCGGAGCTGCCAGGACTTCCCCTCGGTGGTGACCGACGGCGCGTACACGATCTCGACCTGTTGCATCTCGCGCAGGGTTCGGGCGCCGAGCGCCGCCATCGACTGCCGGAGCGCGCCCATCAGGTTCTGCGTGCCGTCCGTTACGTGGGACGGGCCGAACAGGATCCGCTCCATTGGCCCGATCGTCCCGACCTTGATCCGCGTCCCGCGCGGCAGGACCGGCGACGGGGCGGCCATCCCCCAGTTCGTGCCGCGACCCGGTGCCTCCTCCGCGCGGGCCAGGGGGCTGCCCAGCATCACGGCGTCGGCACCGGCAGCGATCGCCTTCGCGATGTCGCCTCCCTTCTTCATCCCGCCGTCGGCGACGACCGGGATCCACCGGCCGGTCTCGGCGAAATAGACGTCGCGAGCGGCAGCCACGTCACTGACCGCGGTCACCTGCGGGACGCCGATCCCGAGCACTTCGCGCGTCGTGCACGCAGCGCCGGGCCCGACACCCACGAAGACCGCCGCGGCGCCCTGCTCCATGAGCGCGAAGGCGGCTTCCGCGTTCGTCGTGTTCCCGACCGCCACCGGGATCGGCATGAAGCGGGTGAATTCGGCCAGGCTGAGCGGCTCGTATTCCGATGCGAGGTGGCGCGCCGACGAGACCTGGCTCTGGACCAGAAAGAGGTCCGCGCCGTGGTCCGCGCAGGCCGGCCCGAACCGGCGGGCGGCGCCCGGGGTGGCCGAGACGGCGACCTTCGAGCCCGCGGCGTGGACCTCCGCGATCCGGCGGGCGATCAGTTCCTCGCGGATCGGGGCCGCGTACGCGTGGGCGAGCACGGCCTGGATCTCGCCGTCGCGGGCCGTCGCGATCCGCTCGAGGACTGGCCCGGGGTCCTCGTAGCGCGCCTGGACGCCCTCGAGGTTGAGGACGGCGAGCCCGCCGAGCCCGGCCAGGACTCCGGCGCTGCGTGCATCGACCACGGCGTCCATCGCGGCGGCGAGCACGGGAATCGCGAGCTGGATCCCGCAGAAGTCCTGGGCGAGGCGGACGTCGTTGGGCTCGACGGTCTCCGTTCCGGGCGCCAGCGAGACGTCATCGAACCCGTAGGTCGGCCGAATGGAATCGACCTTGGAACGGAAGGCGCGCCGGGACGCCGGGGCGAACGAGAGGTTCTGGTCGAGCAACTCCGGCCTCCTGGGACGGTACGCAGCGGACGGGTTGCGCGGCATTCTACCGTGCGGCCGGCCCGGACCCGCGGCGGGCAGCCCAGAACCCGACGGTCCCGGTGGCCCTTTGCCCCGGATACGCCTCCGATGAGCGCCGCCTCGTACCCTGCCGGGCATGAACAGCTCGCGGATCGGCCGTGGCCTCCGCGCGATCCGGATCCGGACGAACCTTACGCAGCAGGTGGTGGCAACTCGGGCGGGCGTGGCTCGTGCAGTGGTGGCGCGCATCGAGCGTGGCGACCTGGCCTGCGTTCGCGTGGAGCAGCTGCTTGCGCTCGCCGCCGCGCTGCGGGCCGACATCGACATCGTCCTGCGGTGGAACGGCGCGGAGCTGGACCGCCTCTTGAACGCCGGGCACTCGGCGATGCACGAGCTCGTCGTCGGCATCCTCACCGCGACCGGGTGGGAGGTCGTCCCGGAGCGTTCGTTCTCGATCTGGGGCGAGCGCGGGGTGGTCGACCTCCTCGCCTGGCATGCCGCGACCCGGTCCCTGCTCGTCGTCGAGCTGAAGACGGAGATCGTCGAGGTGCAGCGTCTCATCGGGACGGTGGATCGCTACCGGCGGCTCGCACCGGCAATCGTGCACGACCTCGGCTGGGAGCCGGTCACCGTGGGCACATGGGTCGCCGTTGCCGAAAGCCCCACGAATCGCCGCCGCCTGGGCGAGCACGCCGGCGTCCTGCGCGCCGCGTTCCCGTCGGACGGTCGCACGGTTCCCGGCTGGCTCCGGCGCCCGTCCGGCTCGCTCCTCGCGCTGTCATTCCTATCAGATGTGCGTGTGGCGAACCGTACGGCAGCCCGGTCGTCGCGGCGACGCGTGCGGGCGGCGTCCCCAGCGGTCACGGGCCCGCCAGGGTGGCCGAACCCGATCAGATGATGCGCCGGACGAGCACGCGACAAGATCCGTGACCTCCGCTGGTGCGCGTGATGGGATGGGATCACAGCCGACCCGGCATACGGTTCGCCACGCGTCCATTTGAGAGGATCCGCGGGCGGAGGGCAGAGCTCCGCGGGCGGAGGGCGGAGCGCGGGACCCCGACGCGGGACCCCGACGGGCCGGACTCAGCGCGCTAGCCGCCGGCCCGGACGCACGGGCCCGATCAACGCGCCTGGCGCCGCCCCTCCAGGTCCAGGCGGAACCACCGTTCCACCTCGGGATCCAGGAGCCTGCCCAGGACCCGGTCCGTCGTGTCCCGGTAGGAGGGCCAGATGACGAGGCGCAGCGCCTCCTCTCGGCCCGTCCAGCGCGCGCCGTCGTGCTCCTGGGAGAGGCGCGGCTCGGCGTCGTGACGCACGCGGATCGCGAAGATCGCGCCGGCGACGATCGCGTCGGGACCCTCGTCGTAGAAATGGGTCACCTGGTCGAGATCGTAGAACGCCTCGATCTCGGCCGGCCCGAAGCCGACCTCCTCGCTCACCTCGCGCAGCGCAGCCATCGGAATCCGCTCGCCCGGCTCCAGGCCGCCGGTGACGCACTGCCAGAGTCCGGGGAAGATGCGGCTCGGCGCGCGCCGGATGAGGAGGAACTCCGGCTCGCCCACGAGCGGGACACGGAAGATCCAGCACTCGACCAGGTCCGGGCGGTAGGGGCTCATGGGCGGTCGGCCTCCGGGGTCGTGAGCGTCGCGTCCATGCCGGCCGTCGCGACGAATGGTGCCACCAGGTCGGGCGTACGCGCCTCGAGCGCGGCGAGCCAGGCGGGGAGCACTGCGGAATCGGCCGGCATGGCAGCGATCGTACGGGAAAAGTCGACCGCCCCGCCCCGGCGGCGCATTGGACCCTGCCCGCCGCCGCGCCCTGCCGCCGCGACGCGCAGCCGAGCCGCCTCGGCCCGGACGCTCGTCTATGGTGGAGGACGGCAAAGGAGGCACTCCGTTGACGTTCGCCGAGCTCATCCGCGCGCGCTACGCGGTGCGCGCCTATCGACCCGATCCCGTCGCGGACGACCTGCTCGCGCAGGTGCTGGAGGCCGGCCGCCTGGCCCCGACCGCCGCGAACCGGCAGCCGATCGGGATCATCGTCGTCCACACCGCCGGCCGGGAAGCGGACCTGGGCCGCGTCTACCGGCGGGAGTGGTTCGGCCAGGCGCCGCTGGTGCTCTGTGTCTGCACCGTCCCCGGCGAGGCGTGGGCGCGGGCGAAGTTCGACGGTCGGAGCTACGCCGACGTGGACGCGGCCATCGTGATGGACCACATGGTGCTGGCCGCTACGGAGGTGGGGCTCGGGACGTGCTGGGTCGCGGCATTCGACCCTGCCGCCGCACGCGAGTTCCTGGAGCTGCCGGACGGCGTGGAGCCGCTCCTGTTCACGCCGCTGGGCTTCCCTGCCGACCAGCCGCGCCCGAAGGAGCGCAGGCCGCTCGCCGAGCTCGTGCACCGCGAACGCTGGTGACGCCTTCGGGTTCGGCCGCGGCAGCGAGCCCCAGGGCACCGCACGCGGTGCGCAAGCCGCCGTCAGATCCGCTCGAAGCGCTCCACGGGGAGGACGAAGACCGTGGCGCCACCCACCTCGACCTCCAGCGGGTACGGAAGGAAGAACTCGCCGGGCTCCATGATCGGCGGCATCGGGTTGACCAGCTGGGTCCGCGAGTGGCAGTTCTCCCGGATGACCGCGAGCGCCGCATCGACCTGGTCGTCCTCCACGCCGAGGATCACGGTGGCGTTCGACTGCTTGAGGAAGCCGCCCGAGCTGTGCAGCCGGGTCGCCCGGAATTCCCGGTCCAGGAGCCCATCGACCAGGTGGCCGGCATCCTCGGTGTGGACGATCGCGACGAGGAGCTTCACGGGGCGGAGTATAGGCGGCGATCCCGGCAGCGGCGATAGGCTCGCGGGCCCCATCCCACGACGACGATCAGATCGTTTCCCTTCCTCGGGACGGCGCGTATCATCGGCGCCATGCCGACCCGAGTGGCCGGCCCGCCGCCCGACCCAAACGTGGAGGCCCCGTGCGCGACCTTGATACGACCGGCGCAGCCGGCCCTCTTGCCGCTGCCATCCGGGCGATCGCCCGCAGCGAGAGCCTCGACACGGCGCTCGATATCGTCCTCCGGGGCATCGCCGACGACCTGGGCGCAA
>JADGQG010000075.1 GCA_017882025.1 Chloroflexota bacterium | reverse complement strand
CTGGCCGCTGCCGAGTGGCTGGCCCGCGCAGGAATCGGCGTCACGATCTTCGAGGCCCATCCGTACGCCGGCGGCATGGTCGGCGGGGCGATCCCTGCCTACCGGCTGCCGCAGGCGCAGATCGACCAGGATCTTGCCGTCCTCGAGCGCCTCGGCGTCGAGATCCGCTACGGCCAGCGAGCCGGCGTCGACGTCATGCTCGATGACCTGCGCGGCGACGGGTTCGCGACGGTCTTCATCGCGGTGGGAGCCCAGCGCGCGAAGACACTCGGGCTCCCGGGCGAGGACTCACCGGACGTGATCGACGGCGTGACCTTCCTACGCAGCGTCCGGGAGGGCCGGCCCATGCCGATCGGGGCGCGCGTGGGCGTCGTCGGTGCCGGCGACACCGCCATGGACTGCGTGCGGTCCGCGCGCCGCGTCGGCGCCAAGTCCGTCTCGTTGGTCTACCGGCGAACCGTCGACCAGATGCCGGCCGATCCGGAGGAGATCCACGCGATCCGTGAGGAGGGCATCCAGATCGTCGAGCTGGCGCGGCCCGTCGGCCTGCGGGTCGAGGACGGCCGGCTGGTGGCGCTGGCATGCGCCCGGACGGAGTACCGCGGGAAGCGCGACGCCTCCGGCCGCAAGGTTCCCGACGACGTTGCGGGCTCCGAGTTCGAGATCGGCCTGGACACGTTGATCCTCGCGATCAGCCAGTACGCCGTGCTTGACTTCTTCGGCGACCGTGCGCCGAACCTGACGTCGGCCGGCTACATCGCCATCGATCCCGAGACGTTCGAGACGTCCGTCCCGGGCGTGTATGCCGGCGGCGACGTCGCCGATCGCGGCCCGGCGTCGATCGTGAAGGCCGCCGCGGACGGCAAGCGGGTCGCCGCGGCGATTGCCGCCACCCTGGGCGTCGCGCCCGACGGGCGTGCGGCCGTGCCCACCGCGGACGGCGTGCGACCCGACCTGCAGGCGCTCGTGGTCCGTCGCGCCCGCCGCGAGTACCGGGTGCCGATCCAGGTCAGCCCCCTCGATCGGCGGGTCGGGTTCGAGGAGACGGTGCTGGGCTACTCAGCGGAAGAGGCGACGCGCGAGGCGAGTCGCTGCCTCGACTGCGACCAGATCTGCAGCCTGTGCGTCGGGGTCTGTCCCAACATGGCCCTGATGACGTATGAGATGGCGCCGGTGCGCGTCGCCTTGCCGGCGCTGGCCGTCTCGAACGGCGCCGTGGTCGCGAGCGGCGCGACCCCTTTTGCCGTGAACCAGCGTCTCCAGATCGCGGTTCTGACCGACTTCTGCAACGAGTGCGGCAACTGCGTGACCGCCTGCCCGACCTCCGGCACACCGTACCTCGACAAGCCGCGGCTCTACCTCGACCGGGCCGATTTCGAGGCGCAGCCATCCAACGCCTTCATGCTCCTCGGCGACGGGGTGATGGAGGCCCGGTTCGACGGCCGGACCCACCGGATCAGCGTGAACGGCCGGATCGAGTACACGGCGCCCGGCTTCCGGGCCATTCTCGAGCGCGACACGTTCACCCTGGTCGAGGCGACGCCGATCGGCGCGGCCGAAGGCGAGGCGCTCTCGCTCGAGCCCGCGGCCGTGATGGCGACGCTGCTCGCGGGCGTGACCAGCTCGATGCCGCACATCCCGATCGCAGCCGCCGGTCGTGGCTCGCGGGTGGCGCCTCCTCGCGCCGCTGAGTAACCAGCCGCTTACCAGCCGGCCGCGTCGCGGACGATGCGGTGGAGGATCCGACCGGCGACCGAGCGGCGGTATTCCGCGGTGGAGCGGACGTCGTCGATCGGCGTGATCTCGGCCTCGAGCGTCGCCGCGGCCACTGCCGCCACCTCCGCCGTCGGCGCGGCTCCCTCCAGCGTCGCTTCCGTGGCTCGCGCGCGGATCGGCGTCGCCGCAACGGACCCGAGCGCCACCCGGACGTCGCGCCAGGCGCCGTCCTCAGCGCGCCAGGCAACCGCGAGCACGACCACGCTGATGGCCTGGGCGCGCCGCGTCCCCACCTTGCGGAAGGCGACCGTCCGGTCGGGTCGGATCGGGACCACGATCCGCAGGATCAGCTCGTCGCCCGCCAGGGCCGTCCGACGGTAGGCCGGGAAGAAGTCCGAAGCCGGGATGGACCGCTCGCCGTGCGCGCCGCCGACCACGATCTCCGCATCGAGCGCGAGGAGCACCGGGAGGCTGTCGCCGGCCGGCGACGCCGTTGCGATGTTCCCGCCGAGCGTGCCGCGGTTCTGGATCTGGGCCGCGCCGACTTGAGCGGCCATCTCGGCGAGGATGGGCGCGTGCTCGGCGACGAGCGGGCTGCGGCGCAGCTCGGCGTACGTCGTATTCGCCCCCACGACGAGCCCGCCGTCTGCCACCAGGATCCCGCGGAGTTCCGCCAGCGCGGCCAGGTCAAGGTAGCGGTGAACGCCGGGCACCCCCGCCTCCCGCTCTACCAGCGCGTCGGTGCCGCCGGCGAGGGGCCGCCGGCCGCCGTCGGCCAGGAGGGCGTACGCCTCGGCGAGGGCCCTCGGGGTGTCGGCGTCGGGATCGTCGAGGTCCAGGACGCTCTGCCCCGACCGGGCGAGGGGCGCAGCGATCGCCTCCGGGGCGGTCATGGTGGTGACCGGGCCCTCCGCCGCGAGCCGGACCGCCTCCACGATCCGCCCATACCCCGTGCAGCGGCAGAGGTTCCCGGAGATCGCCTCGCGGATGGCGGCGTCCGTGAGGGCCGCGCCGGTGGGCAGCATGCCCACGGTCCCGGCATCCAGGAAGGCCCGCCCCGCCATGAGCATCCCCGGCGTGCAGATCCCGCACTGGACGCCGCCGGTCGAAATGAACGCCGCCTGGAGCGGGTCGAGACGACCGCCGGTCGCGAGGCCCTCCACGGTGCGGACCTGCCGGCCCTCGACCTGGCAGACGGGCACGAGGCAGCTGTCCACGACATCCCCGTCGAGGAGGACCGAGCACGCCCCGCACTCGCCCTCGCCGCAGCCCTCCTTCGACCCGGTCAGGCCGAGGTCCAGGCGCAGGACGTCCAGGAGACGGCGCCCGCCGGGGACGGCGACCTCGACCGGTCGGTCGTTGACGGTGAAGCGGTAGATCGGGGCTGCGGTGCGCATGGCCGTCTCGGCGGACGGCGCGGTCATGAGACGCCCTCCCCGACAGGCTCGGGTGCGCGCTGCTCCTCGGGCTCACGTTCCTCCTCGAGCGCCTGCAGCGCGGCGAGGACCCGGGCCGGCGTCGCCGGCAGCTCGGTGATCCAGGCGCCGGTCGCGTCGTGGATGGCATCGATGACCGCCGGCGCGCCAACGTCCATCGGCAGCTCGCCGAGGCCCTTCGCTCCGTGCGGATTGTGGGGGAAGGGGGCCTCCACGAGGTGCGCCTCGATCGCCGGGGCGTCCAGCGCCGTCGGGATGAGGTACGTGGCCAAGCGGTCGTTGCGGTAGCGCCCGTCGACGACCTGCATCTCCTCGATCGTGGCGTAGCCGACCGCCTGCAGCGTCCCGCCCTCGACCTGGCCTGCGGCCAGCATCGGGTTCACGACGCGTCCGGCCTCGTCGACCGCTACGACGCGCGGGACGGCAACCTGGCCGGTGTCGAGGTCCACGTCCACCCAGGCGACGGCGGCCGCCCAGCTGTACGCGGGGTAGGCGTCGCCCCGGTAGCGCTCCTGGTCCCACTCGATACCGGGATAGCCCTCGAAGCGAACATCGATCCGGGTGGGCCCGTGGGCGGCGACATCCTCGCGCCAGCTCTCCACGAACGGTCGCCCGGTGCGCTCCTCCACCTGCGCGCGGAGCTTCCCTGCCGCCTCCGCCACGAGGCCACCGACCACCATCGTCGTGCGCGAAGCGACCGTCGGCCCGCTGTTCGGGACGAGCGCCGTGTCGAGCGGCGCAGGCTCGACTGCCTCGGCCGCGACCCCCAGCGCCTCCGCGGCGATCTGGGGGAGGACGGTCGCGGCTCCCTGGCCGATCTCGGTCTGGGCGGTGAGGATCAGGATCCGCCCGTCGGCCGTCAGCTCGATGCCGGCGACGCTGGCCAGCGTCTTCTCGCCGCTGCCAGTGAACCCCGCGCCGTGCCAGCCGAGCGCCAGCCCTACGCCCGACGCGATCCGCTCCGCGCCGGGATGCATGCCGCGGGCGGGTGCGTCGGCGCGCGTCGCGTGGGCGTGACGCTGCTCCCGGGCATGCGCCGTCTTCGCCCGCTCGGCCGCGAAGTCGGCGACCTCCTCTGCGCGCTCCAGGACGTCGATCGCGGCCACGCTATGCCGGAGCACCTGACCGGTCGCCGTGACGTCTCCTTCGCGATAGGCCAGGCGACGGCGCAGCTCCGCCGCGGGCAGTTCCAGGGCCTCGGCGATGCGAGCGAGGTGGATCTCGGCCGCGAACTCCGTCTGGGGGGCGCCGAAGCCGCGGAACGCCCCGGCGGGAACCGTGTTCGTCATCACGGCCCGGGCCCGGACCCGGACGTTGGCGCACCGGTATGGGCCGGTGGCGTGGAGAGCGCCGCGCGAGAGGACGACCGGGGAGAGCGTCGCGTACGCGCCCGCGTCCATGACGACGTCGATGTCCTGGGCCACGAGCCGGCCGTCCGCCGCGACGCCCGTCCGGTGGCGGATCACCGCGGGATGGCGCTTCGTCGTCGCGACGATGTCCTCGTGGCGGTCGTAGGTCATCCGGACCGGGCGTCCGGCTGCCCGCGCGAGGAGCGCCGCGTGGACCGCCAGCATGGAGGGGTACTCCTCCTTGCCGCCGAAGCCACCGCCGGTCTCCGCCTGGGTCACGCGGACCTTGTCGATCGGGAGGGCGAGCGCCCGGGCCAGGGCCGCGTGGACGTAGTACGGGCACTGGAGCGAGCCCGTCACGGTGACGCCGCCGTCCACCTCCGGCGCCGCGATCATCGCCTGGGGCTCGATGTAGATGTGCTCCTGGGGGCCCACGCTGTAGGTCCCCTCCACGATGTGGTCGGCTTCGGCGAAGCCAGTCTCGAGGTCGCCCTTCGAGATCTCGTAACGTGCGAACGCCTTCTCAGCCGCGAGGAGGTCGAGGACGGGCGGGAGCGGCTCGGTCCGGAGGTGGATCGCGGCGCGGGCGGCGCGGGCGGTCGCCGGGTCGGGGGCCGCGACGAGCGCGACCGCCTCCGCGTGGTGGCAGATCTCGTCGGCGACCAGGGCCGGCTGATCGTCGTAGATCAGGTGGACCACGTTCTCGCCGGGGATGTCAGCCGCCGTGACGACTGCCACGCGCGACCAGTCGAAGGCGGGGTCGCGGTCGATGCCGAGGAGGCGGGCATGCGGCTCGGTCGAACGGACGGTCAGGCCGTACCAGGCGCCGTCCACCACGAGGTCGTCGGTGTAGCGCGCGGCTCCGGTCACCTTGGCCGGGGCGTCGCGGCGGGGCACGGACCGACCGATCAGCGCCCCCGCCGGGGATGCCGGGAGGCGCCCGACCGTGGTCTCCGGCTGGGCAGTCGACGTGTCGCGGAGGCTGGCCACGCCCCGACGATGACCACGCGGCCCGCCCGTGTCAAGGGACGTTGGTTGCGTCCGGGTGGACCCCCTGACGGGGCGCGGCCCTGGGCGGCTCGTGCCGGATGGATCGGCCACGGAATCAGCCGCCGAACGCAACGGCGAGGTAGCCCACGGCACGACGCGGATCGGCGCCGGCGTCGGCGGACGTCGCGGATGCAAGCGCAATGCCCGACGTCGCGCCCATCGCCCGCAGCGCCGCGAGGCCCAGGACCGCGGGCTCGATGCCGCACATCCCGCAGGCCATCCCGGCACCCGCGCCCGCGCCACGCCCGATGGCCTCTTCGGCCCGTGCCAGGTCCTCGGGTTGCAGCCCCAGGATCGCGGGCAGGAGCGCTTGCGTGACGCGGGCGCACGCGTCCGCGGGCGGGTAGTGCGCCATGTCGGTGCTGATCGCGAGGACGATGGACGCCCCGGCAGCCCGACGCTGGGCGAGCAGCGTTCCCAGGCGTTCGCCTGCCGCGACCGCGCCGGTCCCGGTGCCGGCCCCGACGGCCAGTGGGACGATCCGGGCGGCCGGCGCCGCGGCCACGAGGAGCGGCAGCTGGACCTCGATCGAATGCTCGCCGAGATGCGCGGCGTGATCAGATCCGAACGGCAGGCCGAGCGCCAGGATATCGGACGCCAGCCCCGCGTCCACGGCCACGTCGCCGAGGGGCGTTCGCCAGCGCCCCGCCTCCCATGCGCCCACGCCGTGGAGCCAGGCCGCGGTGTGGTTCGTGCCGAGGATCACGACCGTGGCGCCATCGGGAACCAGCCGCCAGCCGGCGGCAGCCACGAGCCCGCTGTAGGCGAGGCCCGCGTGGGGCACGAGGATGCCCAGCGGGGTCCCGGGCTGGGCCGACACTTCGGGCGCGGCTGACGCCCCGACCCAGGCCGACGCCCCCGACTCGGTCCCGGCCATGGCTTGCTGCGTCGCGCCCGCGAGCATCGCCGCGGCCATCCTCCCCAGCCGCGCCGGGTCCGCCGGGTAGAAGGTCCCGGCGACCGCGGGCAGGCGAACCGCGGAATCCGTGTCCGGTCCGGGCGTGGTCATCGGGTCACCCGCACGGCGCCCCGCGCGGCGCACCGGGACGCTCGGGTCCGCGCGCAAGGTTGCGTCCCGCCAGGGCGCGCCCGCACGTCGAGCACGAGCCGGTGTCCGTGAGGCGTGAGAAGACGCGGTACCCGCGCCGCTCGATCAGCAACGCATCGCAACCCGCGCATCGCGTGTCCTCGAGACCGAGCTCCGGGGCGTTGCCGGCGTAGACGTGGACCAGGCCCGCCTCGCGGCCGATCTCGACCGCCCGCCGAACGGTGGCGATCGGTGTCGGTGGCACGTCCAGCATCCGGAACGCTGGGAAGAAGCGGCTCACGTGCCAGGGCGTCTCCGCGCCCAGGTTCTCGACCAGCCAGGCGGCGAGCGCGCGGAGCTCGCTGGGGTCGTCGTTCTCGCCGGGGATCACGAGCGTCGTCACCTCCAGCCAGGTGCCGGCGCGGCGATACGCCTGCAGTGCATCCAGCACCGGCGCGAGCCGTGCTCCGCAGCGGCGGCGGTAGAAGGCGTCGGAGAACGACTTGAGGTCTACGTTCGCGGCGTCCAGCACCGGCGCAAGCATGCCGATCGCCTCGGGCGTGGCGTAGCCGTCGGTGACGAAGAGGTTCAGGAGCCCTGCAGCGCGGGCAAGGCGCGCCGTGTCGAGCGCGTACTCGAGAAAGATCGTCGGTTCCACGTACGTGTAGGCGATCGCCGCCGCGCCGTGCTCGCGCGCCGCGTCAACCACCCGCTCCGGTGGCATGTGCCTCGTCGACACCGTCGTCCCGAGCCGCGGGGCCTGCGCGATTTCCCAGTTCTGGCAGAACATGCAGTGGAACGGGCAACCCGGCGTGCCAATCGAGTAGGCGAGCGTTCCGGGAGCGACGTGGAACAGCGGCTTCTTCTCGATCGGGTCCACGCCGATCGCGGCCACCGCGCCATAGACCGTGCTCACCAGGACGCCGTCCCGGTTTTCGCGCACGCCGCAGATGCCGGCGCGATCCGGCCGCACGAGGCACCGGTGGGCGCACACGCCACAGCGGACGCTTCCGTCCGGCTGCAACTCGGCCAGTCGGGTCGGAACCGCGGCGGGCACGACCGAGCGGATCAATGAGTGGACCAACGGCACGGGTGGACTCCTACGCTGTCGAGTCTCCGCGGGTCGACCGGCCGCGGCGAGTGCCGCCCGGCCCGGAAACGGCGCGACCTTGTGCTCTGGCCGCCGGCACGGCCCCGGGCTAACGTCCCGCGACGAGGGAGGTGCCGCCATGTCCACGCGTGGAGACCGCGTCGCCGACGTGACCACGGGATCCGGAGCCGACCCATCGCCCGATCTGCCGGCGCCGTTGGCGCTGGACGTGGAGACCGCATCCGCGCTCCTGCGGCTCGCGCGCGAGGCCGTCACTGCCGCGGTCACGCACCGGACGGCCGCGGTCACGCACCGGAGCATGGCGCTGACCGGCGCGGCCGGTGCCCGCCCGTCCGGCACGCCCGAGTCAGCGGCCCCGCCCCTCTCGCCGGCCACGTCCGGCGCGCTCGATGAGCCCGGTGCCGCGTTCGTCACGCTCACCGAGCGCGGCTCGCTCCGGGGCTGCGTGGGCTCCCTCGTCGCCGAGCAGCCCCTCGGCCAGGCGGTTGCCTCCGCCGGCGCGTCGGCCGCCGTGCGCGACCCCCGGTTCCTGCCCGTAACCGAGCGCGAGCTGCCGGCGATTCATATCGACGTCTCCGTCCTGGGGCCGACGGTGCCGCTCGCGGACCCGATGGCGTTCCGACCCGGGATCGACGGAATCATCGTGGCCCGCGACGGACGGCGCGCGCTGCTCCTCCCGGAGGTCGCGACAGACCTGGGCTGGGGCGCCCGCGAGATGCTCGACGCGGTCTGCGAGAAGGCCGGCCTCGACGGGCACGCGTGGCACGACCCGCGAACGCGACTCTCCGTGTTCCGAACGACCCGGGTGTCCGAAGCCGAGGCGCCCACCGGCGACTGACGCACCGCCCGCACGCCCGCCGGCGGTTGACCCAGGCCCTCGCGCCCACGCTGCCCTACCTGGCGGCGATCCTGGCCGTTCTCTCGATCCGGGCTGGGGCGCGGCGCACCGGGTGACGCGAGGCTTCGCCGCGTTCGACCGTCTTCGGCGGCGTCGGGCAGGCTCGCCCGTCCCGGCGCGGAGGCCGGTCGCCGGGTCGCATGGCCTGCGGTATACTCCGTCGGCCCTGTTGAACGGGCACCCTCGGTCGGGGCGTGGCGCAGCTTGGTAGCGCGCATCGTTCGGGACGATGAGGTCGGAGGTTCAAATCCTCTCGCCCCGACCAGTCTTA
>JADGQG010000239.1 GCA_017882025.1 Chloroflexota bacterium | reverse complement strand
GTGGGCCCGGTTTGGACGTTCGGTCCCGCGGCACCGCTCGCCGACCGGCCCGCGGGCGCTCGCCTGGAGATCACGTATCCCGCCAACCGGATCGCCTATCGCTACGACCGGGCCTCGAACACCTACCCTCGCTTCGTGGACGGGAAGCCGCAGATCGACGCCGGCGACGGCCGCCCGGTGGCCCCGGCGAACGTCGTTGTCATGACGGTGGTCTTCGGGCCGCTCAACGACGGCCACCCGGAGAAGAAGCGCCAGGAAGCGCAGAACATCGGCCGGGGCCCGGCCTGGATCGCCTCGAACGGTGTCACCACCAGCGGCACGTGGCGAAAGGCGTCGGTCGACGATCCGACCCGCTTCTACGACGGCGACGGGCGCGAGATCGTGCTCACCGCCGGCCAGACTTTCATCCAGGTCGTGCCACCCGGCACGCCCGTGCGGATCGTCGCCGGCGTCGCGCTCGGCGCGAGGTCGGCGAGCCGCTAGGAACGCCCTGCGACCGCCACCGCGTAGGCCTCCCGCGTCCCCCGCGCCACGTCTGCCCAGGTTCGGCGGCCCGGCGCGGCGCGCTCGGCGGCGGCGCCGGCGATCGCTCGGTGGACCCGCTCCTCCGCCCAGGCCGCGCGCAGGGCGGCCGCGAGGCGGTCCGGGTCGCGCGGTGGAACCAACAGCCCAGCTGATCCCACGGCCTCCGGAACCGCCCCGACCGCGCTCCCCACGATCGGCGTCCCCATCGCCAGCGCGTCGAGGACCGGCAGTGCCGTCGCATCGGCGAGCACCGGGTGGAGGGAGGCCCGGGCCCCGGCGCGCAGCACAGCGGTCCGCTCCGCGGCCAGGCCCGGCGCGAACGCGAGCGCATCCCCCACGCCCGCCTCGAACGCCTGGCGCGCAAGCGCGGCGCGGTCGTCCGGCGAGGCGCCCAGCACGAGGACTCGCGGTGGCCACGCTACGGCCTTCGCCAGCCGCACCGGGCGGCCGCCCGAGGCAAGGCGCCCGAGCGCCGCGAGCAGCGTTCCCACGTCCTGCCGGGCGTCGTAGCGGCCCGGGTAGACAAAGTACCGCTCCGGGAGGCCGAACCGCTCGCGCTCTGCCGCGAGGCGTGCGCGCGACGCGTCGCCCTCCAGCGTGCCGGCGGGTTCGGGCGGGCGGAGCGCGTCGTCCCCCGCGAGCGGCACGATGCGCACCCGGGCGGGGTGCAACCGGAGGAGGCGGACGGCGGCGACCGCGACCGCGTCGCTGCCGACCAGCACGCAGGCCGCGTCGCGCAGGAGCTGCGCCCGAAGCCGCTGGCCGAACCGCGCGGCGGGCGTCCGCTGGTACTGCTCCGGCAGCTCCCACGACGCCAGGTCCAGGAGTGTCGCGACCACCGGCAGGCCGGGACCGATCGGCAGCGCCCCGGCGACGGCATGCGCAACGACCCCGACGGCCCCCGCCGCGGCGGCACCGCGCCCCGCCCCGAGGCCCGCCGCGCGGACGAAGAACGGGTCGAGCGTGAGCGCTCCCGAGCGGAAGATCCGGGTGGGCGGGAGCCGGCGCCGCCCCGCCAGCGAAAGGCCGGGGAACTCGGCCGTGGGATCCTCGGCTCCGAGGTCGAGAAGCGCGACAAACGACTCGCCCGGCAGCGGCGTCGCGGCGTAGGCAGTCAGCAACCGGCGCAGGTAGGCGGCGGTGACCGGCGCGCGCTCCGGGTCCTGGAGCGGGCGGACATCGAGCAGGACGCGGGTGCCGGTTGGGTCGGCGGGGGCCGGGCCCGTTCCCAGCCTCATCGCGCGCGACGGGGCCCCCGGCCCCGCAGCTCGTCGACGCGAAGCTTGCAGACCACGACGAGCGCCTCGACGACGATGCGGCGGCTCATCTTGGACTGGCCAACCCGCCGATCCCGGAACGTGATCGGGACCTCGCGGATACGGGCGCCGAGACGGTTGGCGCGGTACGTCATCTCGATCTGGAACACGTAGCCGCCCGCATGCACGCCGTCGAAGTCGATCGTCGCGAGCGACTCGGCCCGCCAGGCCTTGAAGCCCCCGGTCAGATCGCCGGCGGGGAGGCCGAGCACGAGTCGGGCGAAGAGGCTGCCACCGCGGCTGACCAGGCGGCGGGCCATCCCCCAGTCCACGACGCGCCCCCCGAGCGTGTACCGCGAACCGATGACAAGGTCGGCCGAGCCGTCGGCGATCGGTGCCAGGAGCCCGGGAAGCGCGGCCGGATCGTGCGACCAGTCCGCGTCCATCTGGATCACCGCCGCCGCGCCGCCGTCGAGCGCAACGCGGAACCCCGCCAGGTAGGCCCGGCCGAGACCGGCCTTCGCGGTCCGGTGGAGGACTTTCAGGTGGGCGTCGGCCGCAGCCAGCCGGTCGGCGATCTGCCCCGTGCCATCCGGCGACCCGTCGTCGACGACGAGGAGCGTGGCGGCCGGGAGCGCGGCCAGGATCGCCGCGACGATCGGCTCCAGGTTCTCCGCCTCGTTGTAGGTCGGGAGGACGATCCAGGGCCCGGGGCGCCGTTCGGCGAGCGGCGATTCAGGCAAGGCCGGCGTCGAAGTAGCGGGTACGAGGTCAACCATGGGCGCAGTGTAGGCGAGTCGGCCGCGGCGCCGAACGGGCGGGTCGCGCGCCTGCTTGACGGTCACGCTCGTGGACTGTCGCCGCTGCGGGCCACGGGCCAACCCGCCCGATGGTCCTGCACTGGACCCGGGTCGCAGGGTCTTGTGCGGGCTGGACCAGACGCTAGGCCTCGTCGGGGTGGATGGCCTCAGCCCTACCGCATTGGGCAAGCCCGGACTCGCCCGACCGTCATCGGGTGCCAGGCGGATCCCCGGATCTCCCCTCCCTACTGGAAGTAGCCGGTCACGTCGAAGATGACCTGGGTGGTCGGCCCGGC
>JADGQG010000074.1 GCA_017882025.1 Chloroflexota bacterium | reverse complement strand
CGGCCGTGAGTCGCCCGGCGATGGTGCGCGCGGCGACGACCGAGACCTGCTGGCCCAGCACCGCCCGGATCGCGAGCTCCGCACCGTCGACCGCACCGGGCGCCCTCCGCCCGGGCGTGGCCCGGACCAGTCGCCCGAGCACGGGGTCGCGGCCCAGCACGTCATCCACGGCGACGGGGTCGGCGTCGAGGTCCAGCAACCTGCGCACGCGGGCAACCGCCGGCCCCAGGTCCCGCGGGTCGGTCAGCGCCAGGCGGCAGCGGACCGCCGTCCCGTCGTCGGCGACCTCGACGACCGCGGGCCCGTGGGGCAACCGGAGGCTCCGCCGGTATGTGTCGCGGACGACCTCCTCGACGCCGGGGATCGCACGCAGCCCCAGGAACGCGAGCAGCGAGCGAAAGTCGAACGGCGCCCGGCGGGCCAGCCGAATCTCCATCCGGTTCGGGACGTGCGGCTCGTTGCCGCGCCGGCGACGCTCGCGGAGCACGGTCGGGCTCGCGTCGAACACCTCGCGAACCGTGGCATTGAACTGGCGAAGGGACGCGAACCCGGCCGCGAACGCGATCTCCGTGACCGGCAGGCCCGTCGTCTCCAGGAGCAGCCTGGCGACGTGGGTGCGCTGGGCCCGGGCCAGCGCGAGCGCTGCGGCACCGAGGTCGGCCAGCAGGATCCGCCGGAGCTGCCGCTCCCCGTAGCCGAGCCGACCCGCAAGGCCCGGCACGCCATCGCGCTCCACGACCCCGTCCGCGATCAGGCGCATCGCCCGGCCGGCGACGTCGCCGCGGACATCCCATTCCGGTGAGCCGGGCACGGCGCCCGGGATGCAGCGCTTGCACGCCCGGAAGCCGGCCGCCTGGGCCGCCGCGGCCGTCGGGTAGAAGCGGACGTGCTCGCGGCGGGGCGTGCGCGCCGGGCAGCTCGGGCGGCAGTAGATGCCCGTAGAGGTGACCCCCAGGAAGAAGTACCCGTCGAACCGGGGGTCGCGGCTGGCGACGGCGCGGTAGCGGTGCTCGAAGTTTCGGGGAACGGTCATGGGCCGGAGGATCGCACCTCGGGCGCACCCGCGCTCGCGGGATTCGGACATGGCGGCAGCAGACCGCTGCGACGCACCGGGGCGCGGTGACGGCACCGCGGCCGTCGCGAGGCGACCTTGACACGAAGACACCCCGCCCCGGTCGGGGGTCGCGCCGGTTGGAGTGTCAAGGACATGGGCGCCCGGGCGGGCGCCCGGCGCCATAGCTACTTCCCGGCGCCCAGCACAACCCCCGCGAGGACGACGAGGATGAGTGCACCGACGCCCGCCCAGCGCATCAGGGACAGGGCAAGCCCGCCCGTGCCCGCGACGACGCTGGCGCGGTAAGCCCCCGGGTCTTCCGTCCGAACGGAGGCATCGGCCTGAGCCGTCCGGGAGCCCGGCATCCCGCCGCCGGGCCGGTGGCCCAGGATCGGGAGCTCCCGGGCGCCAATCGGCGGGATCAGCAGTCCGAGCCAGAGCCCGCCGGCAAGGCCGCCGAGATGGGCGAAGTTGTCGACATTGCCGCCGAACGTATTGAGCCCGAAGCCGAGCACGAGGTTGATCACGACGAGGAAGCCGATCTGGCTCATGATCGCGCGCTGCTGCCCCTGGAGCGCCGGGCGATGCAGCGCTCGCCCAACCAGCAGGACGCCGCACAAGCCGAAGAGCGCACCCGACGCGCCGACGCTGGGGCCCGGCCCCAGCAGGAAGCTCGCCAGCGACGCCGTGGCAGCGGTCAGCACGTACAGCAGCAGGAAGCGGGCGGAGCCGTAGACCTGCTCCACGAGCGGCCCCACGAGGTACAGGAAGTACATGTTGAACCCGAGGTGGAGGAGGCTTCCGTGGACCAGCACGGGGCTGAGGAGCCGCCACCACTCGCCGTTCCCAAGGCCTTTGTCCAGCTCGAGCAGGTTCAGCAGGTCCCTGCCCTCGGGTTGCAACGCCAGGAACGAGACAACCACGGTGACGCCGAGGATCGCGTAGCTCACGATCGGCGTCCGCTCGCGGCCGCGACTCCGCGCGAAGTATCGGCCGGCGCCGTGCGTGTCGCCCAGCTCCTTGCTGAGCCAGCCGAGCCGCGACGCGATCTCCGCCCGATCCTGGGCCGGCGCCCGCCGCTCGGCCTCCTTGTAGGCCTGGAATGCGGTCCGGAGCGTGCCCGCGCGGACGCGGGCCGCGGCGACCTGGCGCCAGGCGGCGTAGCCGGATGGGTTCTCCGGCAGGCGCGTCACCTGCTCCCAGCTCCACAGCGCGCCGGCCTCGTCGTCCAGCCGGTAGAGCGCCTCGCCCGTCCCGAGCAGCGCGGCCCCGGTGATCGCCGGGTCCGGGAAGCCCACGAGGCGAGCGTAGTGCGCGCGCGCGGCATCGAACTCGCTGGCCGCCAACAGCACGTCCGCGCGGGCGAGGAGCGCCTCCGCCGTCCCGCGGTCGAGGGGTCCCGCGACGCCCGGGTCGCTTGTCGTCGGTCCGCTCATCGACGTGACCGTAGCAGAAGGCGGAACGGCGCGCCGCCGCTGCTAGACTCGCGCCCATGTGCGGCCGTTTCACGCAGCAGCGCCCCAGCGCCGAGCTCGCCGCGCTCTTCGCCGCGGATGACGTTGCGGCGACTCCCGGCGGCCGCTTCAACCTCGCGCCGCAGCAATCCGGGCTCGTCGTCGTGGAGCGTCCCGACGAGCGTCGCGCGATCGTTGCCTATCGCTGGGGGCTGGTCCCGACCTGGGCGAAGGATGCCAGGATCGGCAATCGCCTCATCAACGCGCGCGCGGAGACCGTCTCGACCACGCCCGCGTTCCGGAGCGCGTTCCAGAAGCGTCGCTGCCTCGTCCCCGCGGATGCGTTCTACGAGTGGGAGCGCGTCGCCGAGTCCATCCGCCAGCCGAACCTGATCCGACGCGCCGATGGCGAGCCCATGGCGTTCGCCGGCCTCTGGTCACCCTGGCGCGACCCGGCGGAGCCGGAAGGCGAATGGGTGCGTACCTTCACGATCGTCACTACCACCGCGAACGCCACCCTGGCGCCGATCCACGATCGGATGCCGGTGATCCTCTCGACGGCCGACTGGGGCGCCTGGCTGGACCCCGCGGCCCCGGACCCGACTGCGCTCCTGGGCCTGCTCCGCCCGGCAGCCGACGACCTGCTGATCCGCTACCCGGTCACGAAGCGCGTCAACAGCGCACGGAACGAGGGCCCTGATCTCGTGGTGCCGATGGGCCCGCTTGGGCCCGAACCGGGCCAGCGCCCGCTCCCGCTCGGCTGATCGGGCGACCCCCGGGCGCGGCGTCGGCCCTCAGTCCGCTGCGTGTTCCCAGCCGCCCTCGACAGTCGCGGAGCGGAACGCGTCCGCCGCGTCAACCCCGCGATCCAGGGCAGCGGCGAAGCGCCCGACCAAGGCGGCGAACGCGCCGTCCGGGTCAACCTCGGGTGCCTCGAGGACGATGGCGGCTTCCAGCGCGGAAGAGGTCGCCTGTCCGCGCGGCGCGATGACGACGAGCGCGGCATCGGCGAATGCGGCAGCGTCGACGACGACGGCCGCGGACTGCTCATCGAGCGGCTCTGCCGCGACCAGCACGCGGAATTCGCGGACGTACCGCAGCCCGAGCGAGATGTCGGCCGGCTCGAGCGCGAGGCCGGGCGCCGGTGGCGTGGCCGCCTCGCCGCGGCGGATCGGACGGCGGTCGGCGGCCCCGGCCTCGGCGAGGAGTGCGGCGATCGGCTCCCCGTCGGCCGGATCGACCTCGATGGCCGCCGGTGGCGCGATCGGGGTGGCCCGGCCCGCATCCCGCAGGAGCGCGATGTGCCCGACGCCGCCGCGGGCGAGCGCGAGGAGGACTGCGTCGCCGGCGGGGTCGTCCCCGACCTTGCCGATCAGCTGGACCTCCGCGCCGGCGGCCGCCGCGGCCCGCGCGATCCCCGCGGCGAGCCCGCCCGCGTCGTCGGCGGCAGCGGGCACCGACCCGGGCGTGAACGATGGCGAACCCACGACGGCGAGCATGCCTGCAGCCTAGCAGGGGCGCCCCCTTCGCCGGTGGACGGATTGGCCGCCTACCCGCCCCCGGAGCCTCCGCCGGTTCCTGGCGTGGCCTGGGGCGTCTCGCCTGGCCGGGGCGTCTCGCCTGGCCGGGGCGTCTCGGTGGCCTCCGGCGTATAGGTCGGCCACAAGGTCGGGCGCTGCGTGCCGGTCGGGTGGGCGATGTTGCCCTCGGTCGCGCCTTGTGTCTGGGCAGGCGCGCCGGTCGGCTCGAGCGCGTCCGACGGCTCGGGACTCTCCGACGATCCGGGCACCCCGCTCGGCTCCGCCGATTCGCTCTCCGCGGGCGACACTGACGGCGACGGGCTCGGGGTGGGTTCCGGCGGCGAGGAGGGCACGAGCGGCGAGGGCGACAGTGCCGGCGTCGCGGCCGGCGTCGGGCCGAGAAGTCCCGCGAGCGCTCCGGCACCCAGAGCTCCGGCGCCGACGGACCCGAGCACGAACAGCGCGACGAGCGCCATCGCGGGGAATCGGACCGCGAAGGGGCGGCCGCCCGTGAACGCGACCCGCCAGAGATCACCAAGCGCCGCGAGGGCGGCGAGCGGGCTTCGGCGACGAGCGGCGCCGAGCGCGGCCGCGACCGGCCGCGGCGCCGGCTCCCGGCTCACCGCGGCCATCACGCGATCGGCGAAGTCCGGGCTCGGACCGATATCCTCGGTCGCCGCCAGCCATTCGAGCTGGCGCGCCGTCCCGAGGAGCTCCGCCTCGGCGCTCGGGCCCAGGTCGGCAGCTTCGAGCTCGCCGGGGCGGAAGCGTCCGGGCGGCTGCATGCCGGCCATCAGGCCACGCCCTGCGCTTCCAGCGCGCGGCGAAGGCGCTGGAGGCCGCGGTGGAGGTGCGTCTTGACCGTGCCGAGCGGGCGGTCGGCCTCGTCCGCGATCTCCGCCAGGGACAGCTCCGCGAAGAAGCGGAGCGCGACGACCTCGCGATATGGCTCCTCCAGGTTTGCCACGGCGGCCCGGATGGACGCCGCGCGCTCGGCGCGAATCGCGAGCTGCGCGGGGTCCGCCTCGGCGCGGCCCAGAGCGGCGAGGAGTGCCCGCTCCCCGACCACGTTCGTACGGTCGATGTCCGCGCTGTCGCCGTCGGCCGCCATCGGCGACGGATCGATCCAGGCCACCGGCCGTCGCCGCGACGCCTTGCGGACCGCGATGCGCATGCCGATCCGGGCGAGCCACGCGCCAAACGGCCCGTCGCCGCGCCACGTCCCGAGTGCCCGATACGCGGTCACGAATGCCTCCTGGGCTGCGTCCTCGGCGTCGTGGAGATCGCCCAGGACGCGAAAGCAGCTGCGCATGAGCGCGTGCGATTCGCGCTCCACGAGGACTCGAAACGCGTCCTGATCCCCGCCGAGAACGGCCGCGACGACCCGGCGGGCCTCGAGGTCGTCCTCGGGCGCCTGATGGAGGCTGGGGTCGCGCGGCGCGTCGATCGGTGGGTCTCCTGCGTCGGGGCGTCGATCGCCGGGGTTGGGAGGCTGGCCCGACGACGATACGCCGCGCGAGCCGCTCTCCGCCACATGACCCGTCTCCCTTGTTCCGGGAATCGTCCCGATGTCCGAAGCTCTACCCGTTGCCGCCCTGGCCGGGGCTGTCGGAGCCGTTGTTACCGTGGCCGCCGCCGTCCGGCGCCTGGACCGGCTCAGGCGTGTCTGTCGGCTTCGGGGTTGCGCCGGAGACGAAGTTGGGGTGGTCGCCATCGCGCTGGTCGCCCAACTGGTTGTTCTGGTCGCCCGAATGGTCGTCGACATCCGGCGTCTCGGCCGTCTCGGCGGGCTCCGCCGTTTCAGCCGGCTCGGCGACCTTCGACACGCCTAGCGGCGAGCGTGCGGCGGCTGCGGGAGCGAGGTCCGGGCCGACGCTCGGCGGACCCACTATCGCGCTCGCCGCGAACGCGGCTCCCGCGACGAGGAAGATGGAGACGGACGCTGCGGCGGCACCGCGAACGAGTCTCAGACTGTGTCGATCCATGGTTTCGCAACCCCCGGGCGCCTGGTTCGTGGCGAGCCGATCGGCCGGGCTTCCGCGCAACCCCGGCGCTGTATCGGCCCCGATACCCGTTGTGAGGCAGCGGCACGGGAAAAGGTTTCAGGCAAGCGGGCGCCGGGACGATCCGGCGGCGCCTGGTCCCGCCTCTAGGAGCCTGCCTCCTCGGCGACCGGGTCGGGCTCGCGCACCACCTCGACTTCGCCGATGCCGGCCTTCTCCAGGTCGGCTCCGACGGCATCGGCATCGCCAACCACGACCACGGCGAGCCGCTCCACGTGGAGGTGGGAGCGGGCGGCCGCGAGCACGTCGGCGGCGGTCACCGCATCGATGGCAGGTCGGTAGCGGTCCAGCTCATCGGCCGGGAGACCAAACGTCACGAGCCCGCCAAGCGCGGCCACGATCGGTCCCGGCGTCTCGAACCGAAGCGGGAAGACGCCGATCAGGTAGTCCCGCGCCGCTCGCATCTCGACGTCGCTCGGCGCCGCCTCGCGCATCCGGCGGAGCTCGGCGAGAAGGTCGGCAAGCGCCGGGATGGTGGCGTCCGTGTTGACCGCCGCCCGCGCCGAGAACGGCCCGGCGAATCGTCGGAAGTCATAGCCGGCCCCGGCGCCGTACGTGTAACCCTTCTCCTCGCGAAGCTTCATGTTCAGTCGCGAGTTGAACAGCCCGCCCAGGATCATCGCCATCACGGTGACGGCGTGGTAATCGGGGGATCGACGCGGCAGGCCCAGGTGCCCGACACGGAGCTCGGACTGGACGGCGCCCGGCCTGTGGACCAGGCGCACCCGTGTCCGATCGAGGCCGTTCTCCACAACCGGCAGCGCAGCCGACGCCCCCGAGCCCGCCCCGGCCACCGCCAGGTCGCCGAAGAGCGGCTCCACGAGCGCGGCGACGTCCAGGTTGCCAAGGTCGCCGCCGATGACGAGCACTGCACGATCCGGATCGCCCGGACGCCCGTAGGCCCGCCGGAGGATGTCCGCGTCGAGCGTCTCGACCGTTTCGCGCCGTCCGCCGGCGACCCGCGCGTACGGCGTCCCAGCTGCGTAGATGGTCTCGATGAACGCCTCCTCGGCGCGCCGCGCCGGGTCGACCTTGGCCTGGAGCAGGTCGTTCAGGCGCTGGTCCCGGAGCCGTTCCACCTCCCGCTCGGGAAACGCCGGCTCGCGGACCAGCTCCGCGAGGAGCTCGAGGGCCGGTCCCAGCCGCTCTGCCGGGACGTCCACGCCCACCACGGTCGCGTCCCATCCGGCCTCGGCGCGCAGCGACGCGCCCAGCCGCTCCGCTGCCTCGGTCATGGCCACGGCGTCTCGATGGAGGGTGCCCTCGGTCAGCGCCCGCGCGGTGAGCACGGTGGCGCCGCCCTCGCCGGCGGGCTCGTCCACGGCGCCGTTCGGCAGGTAGAGGCTGGCCGAGACGAGCGGCCGCCCCGGCAGATGGACCGTCACGAGCGCGAGGCCGCCCGAGAGACGACCTCGGGCCGCAGCCGGGAAGGTGAAGGGCCGGGGCGTGCCGGGAACCGGGCGGACGCCCAGCGCCGCCTCCACGGGATCTGTGACGTTCATGCGGCCTCCGTGGGGTCGGTGCCTGCGTCGGCCGGCACGTACGTCAGGACGACCCGGTTGTCGGCGACCAGGAACTCGGCACAGGCCGCCCGGACATCCTCCGGCGTCACGGCCAGGTAGCGCTCCAGCTGCCGGTTGATCTCGCCTGGATCGTCCAGCAGGGTCGCGAACATGCCGAGACGGTCCGCGCGCTCGCTGACCCGCTGGAGCGCGGCCAGCTCATCCGTCTCGATGAGCGCCTTGGCGCGGGCGAGCTCGTCGTTGCTGATCGTATCCCGGCCGATCCGGGCAAGCTCGTCAAAGAGGCCGGCCTCGACCGCGGCGGCCGTGGCATCCGGCCGGACGGTGGCCCAGCCCATGAAGACCGACGGGCCGGAGGCCAGGCCCAGGCCGAACATGGCCACGTCCTGCGCGATCTGCGCGTCGCGGACGAGCCGACGGTGGAGCCGGCTGCCCTTGCCGCCCGCCAGCACCTGGGCCGCGATCTCCAGCGCGTAGAGGCGCGGATCTGCGAGCGCCGGGGCGCGGTAGCCGACATAGATGCGCGGCAGCGGGACCCGGTCCGGAACGGTCTCGCGGCGCTCGCCGCCGAGCGTCAGCGGGAGCGCGTCGGGGTGAAAGGCGGGGATCGCCGGGTTCGCGACGAGCGGCCCGAAGTACCGCTCGACGGAGGCGCGGGCGTCGCCCGGGTCCACGTCCCCAACGATCGAGAGCACCGCGTTGTTCGGCGCGTAGTACGTCCGGAAGAACGCGGCCACGTCCTCCAGCGACGCGGCGTCGAGATCCTCCATCGAGCCGATCGTCGGGTGGTGGTACGGGTGGCCCTCAGGGTAGAGGTGGCCGAGGAGCTTCTCCTGCCAGGTCCCGTAGGGCTGGTTGTCGTAGCTCGACCGCTTCTCGTTCTTGACCACCGCCCGCTGGTTGTCCAGGTTCTCCCGGCTGAGCGCGTCGAGCAGGGTCCCCATCCGGTCCGCTTCCAGCCAGAGCGCCAGCTCCAGCTGGTGCGAGGGCATTGTCTCGTAGTAGTTCGTCCAGTCCAGCCAGGTGCTCCCGTTCAAGCTGCCGCCGGCCGCCTGGACCAGCGCGAAGTGCTCCGTCTTCGCCACATGACGGCTGCCCTGGAACATGACGTGCTCGAACAGGTGGGCAAACCCGGTCTTGCCGGGCTGCTCGTGCTTGCTGCCGACATCGTACCGGACGTTCACGGCCACGACGGGGACCAGGTGATCCTCGCTGATCAGGAGACGCAGCCCGTTGGGGAGGCGCTCGTCGGTGTAGCGGACGGTGGGAACGGTCATGCGGGCCCTCGTGAAGGCGACCGACGGTTAGCGGGG
>JADGQG010000073.1 GCA_017882025.1 Chloroflexota bacterium | reverse complement strand
CGCCGTCGCGTCGGCTGGGCGGCGACTGCGCTCGTCACGGTCTGGGTCGTCATCAGCTTCGCCGGCCAGGCCTCCGAGGCGGCGCGTGCTGCCGAGCGCGCGGTCCAGGAGCAAGCGACGAACGAGGCCCTGATCGCCCACGTAGCGGCGCTCCGCGACGAGCTGAACCTCGTCCAGACGCAGCGCTGGATCCTCCAGCAGGCGCGCGCCTATGGGCTGGGTTCGAAGTCCGAGCGGCCCTTCGAGATCGCCGCAGACGCCCCGCCGCTCGCGCCGGATGCACCGGGCTCGCCGGCTCGCCGCCTGGGCAGCGTGGCCGAGCGACGCTCGCCGCTCGATGGATGGCTTGATGCCCTCTTCGGGCCCGGCGGCTGACGGGCGGCCAACCGTTCGTCCCATCCCTGGGCGTGGAGCGCCGCCGTGGCTGTGCTAGATTCGCGACGCGTGGCTGGGTAGCTCAGTTGGCAGAGCAAGCGGCTCATAATCGCTAGGTCACAGGTTCGAGTCCTGTCCCAGCTACCACCGCAACGCGGCATCTCGCGGCCGGCTTATCGGGCCGGCCGTCTCGATTCATCGCCCATGCCGGCGTTCCCGGGGCCAGCGGGTGCCGCCCGGGACCGACTCAGCGGGCGGGTTCAGGTGCTCGAGGACCACCCTGACGAGGTCTTTCGTCAGGTCTCGGCGTGGATCGCGCCCCGGCTGGTTCTCGAGGCGCAGGCAGAGCTCCTCGTCGAGCGGCGTCTCGCGGAAGCGGAGCGCGCGCGAAACCCAGCGCCCGCGCGCGACATCCGGCGGCCGGCATCCCGCGTACTCCATGCAGTCGAGATGCATGCCCGGGGCCCGAACGGGGGTCCGCAAGGTGGGCGGCTATACTCCAAACCTGACGTCGGCGGAGCGCCGCTGGCGCAACTGACCCGGAGGCCAGGTTGAACGGCAAGTTCTTCCGCAACGGAATCGTGATGCTCGTCCTCGTGGTGGGCACGGTGCTGCTGCTCTACACGTTCCTCGTCTCGCCCACGAACGAGACGCCCAAGCCCTATTCGGCCTACCTCGCCGACGTTCGGGCCGGCCTCGTGACGAAGGTCACCCAGCAGGATCTCACCCTGACGGTAACCACGGGCAACTCCTCATCCAAGTACATCACGATCCAGCCGGGGCTCGGCATCCCGAGCGCGCTCCAGGAGACGGTGGACGCGGCGAAGGCCGGCGGGCAGGACCCGAACAAGATCGAGTTCACGGCCATGAAGGCCTCGGATGCCGGGCAGTGGGTCAACCTCCTGGTCGGCGCCCTGTTGCCCGTCCTCCTGATCGGTGGCTTCCTCTTCTTCATGATGCGGCAAGCCCAGGGCACGAACAACCAGGCGCTCTCCTTCGGCAAGAGCAGGGCCCGCATGTTCCTGGGCAACAAGACGGTCGTCACGTTTGCTGACGTCGCGGGCGTCGACGAGGCGAAGATGGAGCTCCAGGAGGTGGTGGAGTTCCTCAAGTACCCTGAGAAGTTCAACTCGCTCGGGGCGCGGATTCCGCGCGGAGTGCTCCTGATCGGCCCTCCCGGAACCGGCAAGACGCTGATGGCCCGCGCGGTGGCCGGGGAGGCCGGCGTGCCGTTCTTCTCGATCTCCGGCTCCGAGTTCGTGGAGATGTTCGTGGGCGTCGGCGCCAGCCGCGTTCGCGACCTGTTCGACCAGGCCAAGCGGAACGCGCCGTGCATCGTGTTCGTGGATGAGATCGACGCCGTCGGGCGCCAGCGTGGCGCCGGCCTCGGCGGCTCCCACGACGAGCGCGAGCAGACGCTGAACCAGATCCTCGTCGAGATGGACGGCTTCGACACCGCGACGAACGTCATCGTGGTCGCGGCCACCAACCGGCCTGACGTCCTGGACCCGGCGCTCCTGCGGCCCGGCCGATTCGACCGGCAGGTGATCCTGGATCGCCCCGACATGAAGGGCCGCGTCGAGATCCTGCGCGTGCACTCGAAGGGCAAGCCGCTCGACAAGGCATTTAACGTCGAGGACGTCGCGAAGCAGTCGGCGGGCTTCTCCGGCGCGGATCTCGCCAACCTCGTGAACGAGGCCGCGATCCTTGCGGCACGCCGGAACAAGAAGCTCGTCGGCATGTCCGAGTTCCAGGAGGCGCTGGAGCGCATCGTGGCCGGCCCTGAGCGCAAGAGCCGCGTGATCTCGGACGCCGAGAAGCTGATCATCGCGTACCACGAGGGTGGCCACGCCGTGGTCCAGCGGATCCTCCCGAAATGCGACGCGGTGGCGAAGGTCACGATCATCAGCCGCGGCATGGCGCTCGGCTACACGATGGCCCTCCCGTCGGAGGATCGCTATCTCCAGAGCAAGACCGAGTTCGAGGACAAGATCGCCGGCATGCTGGGCGGCAACGCGTCCGAGCGGCTGGTCTTCGGCGACACCACGACGGGCGCCTCGAACGACATCGAGAAGGCCAGCGATCTCGCCCGCCGGATGGTCACCGAGTTCGGGATGAGCGAGAAGCTCGGGCCGCTCGCGTTCGGCAAGCACGAGGAGATGGTCTTCCTGGGCCGCGGCATCGGTGAGCAGCGCAACTACTCGGACGACGTCGCCCGGCAGATCGACGACGAGGTCCGGGCGATCATCGACAACGCGTACGCTCGCGCCCAGGACGTCCTGACCCGTCACCGTGACAAGCTCGACGCACTTGCCGCGCAGCTCGTTGAGCGGGAGACCCTCGACGCCACGGAGTTCGAGGCGCTCTTCAGCGATCTCCCGCCGAAGGAGCCGATCCACGGCATCGTGCCGAAGCTCGAATCGGCCGGCGCACCCGCCGGCGCGGCACAGCCGGCCTGAAGCGGCGCCATCGCGCCGCGCACGACGCGCCCCCACAGCGGAGCAAGCCATGACGATTCCCATGCCGACCCCCGCCCTGGAGGCCTACCTCGATGCGACCGCCGAGCGGCGCCTCGCGAGATACCTGGACCTCCTCCGGATCCCCAGCATCAGCGGGATCGCCGAGCACGCCCCGGACTGCCGACGGGCTGCCGAGCAGCTTGCAGCCGACATGCGGGCCGGGGGCATGGAGCACGTCGAGGCAAGCGAGACAGGCGGACACCCGATCGTCTACGCGGACTGGCTCCACGCGGCCGGCGCGCCAACCGTGCTCCTGTACGGCCATTACGACGTCCAGCCGGTCGATCCGCTGGATGAGTGGGAGGCGGCGCCCTTCGAGCCGATCGTCCGGGACGGGCGCGTCCTCGCCCGCGGCGCGTCGGACGACAAGTCGAACGTCTCCATCGCCCTGTCCGCGGCTGAGGCGATCCTCGCCACCCGGGGAGCGCTCCCAGTCAACCTCCGCTTCGTCTTCGAAGGGGAGGAAGAGTCGAGCTCTGTTCACCTGGAACCGTGGCTGACCGCCAACGCCGCGCGGCTCACGGCCGACGTGGCACTCGTCGCGGATTCAGGCTTCTTCGCCGGCAACATGCCCGCCATCACGGTGGGCCTGCGTGGGCTCGCCGCCGCGGAGATCCACGTCACGGGCCCCTTCCAGGACGTCCACTCCGGCGTCTTCGGCGGCGCCATCGAGAACCCGATCAATGCGCTCGCATCGATCATCGCCGGTCTCAAGGGCCCCGATGGCCGGGTCCGCATTCCCGGCTTCTACGACGACGTCGTTGCGCTGTCCGATGCGGAGCGCACCGCGATGGCCGCCCTCCCGTTCGACGAGGAGGCGCTCCGCGCCGAGCTCGACGTCCCCGCGCTCGTGGGCGAGTCGGGCTGGACGACGATGGAGCGGCGTGGCGCTCGGCCGACGCTCGATGCCAACGGTATCTGGGGTGGCTTCTCGGGTGAGGGAAGCAAGACCATCATCCCCGGACGAGCCCACGCCAAGATCACGTGCCGGCTGGTGGCGAACCAGGACCCGACCCGGATCTTCGAGCTCCTGCGCGACTACGTCATGGAGATCGCGCCGCCCGGCGTCCGCGTGGAGGTGGTCGCGATGGGCGGCGGACGGCCGACGCTCACGCCCCATGATCAGCCGGCTACCCGGGCCTTCGCGCGTGCCCTGGAGGCGACCTTCGGGCAAGCGCCTGTCTTCGTGCGGGAGGGTGGCTCGATCCCCGTGGCGGCCAGCTTCGAGTCGATCCTGGGCCTGCCGGTGACGGTCATGGGGTTCATGCCGCCGAACGGCAACTTCCACGCCCCGAACGAGTGGATGGACCTGGGCAACTTCGAGACCGGCATCCGCGCGCTGGCGGCCTTCTTCGACGAGTTCGCCGCGCATCCGGGCGGCTAGCGATCGCCACCCAGAGGTCAGGGCCGTCGAGGCACTTCCGTTGGGTGATTGGGCATCGGCTGGGTGCTACGATGGCCGCACGGGGATGATCCCGTTGCCTCCGCATTTCAGGGGAGCGTGAGACCGCGTGAGCACCGAGATGGAGCGCCCTGCCACCCGTGAGCCTACGGCCGAGTGGCGTCAGGATACGTCGACCGGAAGCCTGGTCCCGCGCTCGGCGCTCGACGTGCTGGTCGACCTCAACGAGCGGATCTCGAGCGGGGACCTCGCCGACTACCAGGCCGTGCCACTCGGCTTCACGCCTCTCGACAAGACGATCGGCGGCGGCCTCCGACCGGGCGAGCTCCTGCTCATTGGCGGTGCCCAGGGGACCGGCAAGACGACGATGGCCCTCCAGATGGCGCGCAACGTCGCGTCGGGCGGGCAGGCCAACGTCCTGTACATCTGCTTCGAGCACGAAGAGCACTACCTGCTCAACCGGATGATCGCCATGGAGTCGGCGCTCGCCCACCTGCCCCACAAGACCGGTGCGATCAAGATCCAGGATGTCCGGCGCGAGATCCTCGGCTCGTGGGTCGCGGAGGGCCAGGGCGGTCCCGTGCTCGCCTCGAACCCGCGCCTGCGGCCCAGCCTGGACAGGATCGGCCGGTACGGGCAGAACCTCTACCTCATGCGCGGCACGCAGACGGCCAGCACGATCGACAACATGCGGCTGCTGGTCCAGAAGCACCGGGCGCTTTCGGGGGATCGCCAGTTGCTGGTCATCGTCGACTACCTCCAGAAGGTGCCGCAGTACCCGGAGCCGAACTCGGAGACGGAGAAGGTCACCTTCGTCGTCAACGGCCTCAAGGACATCGCGCTTTCGGAACAGGTTGGCATGATCGCGATCGTGGCGGCCGACAAGGAGGGCCTCAAGGCCGCCCGACTTCGCAACCACCACCTGCGCGGCTCGTCGGCCATCAACTACGAGGCCGACATCATCCTCATCATCAATGAGAAGTACCAGATCGTCGCCAAGGTGAACATCGAGTTCAACCCGTACCAGGCGCAGCGCTTCCGCGACTGGGTGGTGGTCTCCGTGGAGAAGAACCGGGGCGGCCAGGACAACATCGACGTGGAGTTCGAAAAGCACTTCGAGTTCTCCTGCTTCGATCCGAACGGGCGGGCGGTCCAGGAGAAGTTGATCGAAGAGCGCCTCTACAACGACTGATGGTCCGCGGCGTGGGGGCCGCGGACCGCCATCCCCGGGTCACTGGTGCGGGCCAGTCCGGTAGCGTATCGTGCCGTCATGACCGCGTCCCATCATGCCGACTTCCCGAGCAGCGTCGACATCGTCGTCGAGATCCCTCGCGGGAGCCGCAACAAGTACGAGTTCGACGAAGAGACGGGCGTCTTCCGGCATGATCGGGTCCATCTCGTCGGCAGTCTTCTACGACTTCGATTACGGGTTCATGGATGACACGCGGGCCGCTGACGGCGACCACACGGACGCGCTCCTCGTCATCGACGAGCCCACGTTCACCGGCTGTCACGTCTGGGGCCGGCCGATCGGCGGGCCGGAGATGAGCGACGAGCACGGCTTCTACTCCAAGGTCCTGTGCGTGGCACTCGGCGACCCTCATCAGGCGCACATCAACCGCCTGGAGCAGGTGCGACCGCATCGGCTGGTTGAGATCGAGCACTTCTTCCAGACGTACAAGCTCCTCGAAAAGAAGGAGACCGAGGTCGTGGGCTGGCGCGACCGGGACCGCGCGCTGGAAGTACTGCGCGAGGACCGTGCCACGTGGGGTCGCGAGCAGGCCCGATGACCGGGGGTCGTGCCGAACGCTGGGTCCGCCCGCTCGCGCCCGGCGAGCGGCGCCTCTTCATCGCCGTTCCGCTGGGCGACGATGCGCGCGAGGCTGTGGCTGGCCTGATGACCGATCTCGGGGCACCACCCGACGGGGGTCGCAGCCCGGATCCCGCCGCGCCGCCGTCAGCGCGGCTGCGGTGGGTCCGCTCGACGAACCTGCACCTCACACTCCGGTTCCTCGGTGCGACGCCGGCGGCCTCGATCCCGGCGCTCGAGGCCGCCGTTGACCGGACGGCGCGGGAATCGGCGCCGTTCGAGGCGCGCCTTGCAGGTGCCGGCGCCTTTCCGTCGCAGGCGCGGCCCCGGGCCGTCTTCCTCCGGGTCGGCGAGGGCGCGGCTCGCCTGGCGGCGCTCGCGGATCGACTCACGGCGGAGCTCGCCGAGGGTGGCTGGTCGCCGGGGGAGCGGCCGTTCGCCGCCCACCTGACGCTCGCTCGCTCCGACGGCGTACCGGGGGCGTCACTGGCGGTGGAGGCGCTGGTCGCGGCGGCAGCCTTGCTCCACGCGGCCTGGACCGTGGACCGGATCGTGCTCTTCGAGAGCCTCCTGGGCGGCGGCCCGGCTCGCTACGTGTCGTTGCGGACCGCCTCCCTCGACGGCGGCTCCTTGCGAGACGGGGGCGGCACGTTGTAGCCTCGTGGCCCGCCCGGCGACGGGGCGATCCACGGCCGCTTCCATCCTTGCGACCCCCAGGAGATCCGCACATGGCGAACAACCGCATCAAGTACGTCCTCGACGAGGAGCGCATCCCGCGCGCCTGGTACAACATCGTCGCGGACCTTCCGTCGCCCCCGCCTCCGGCGCTCCATCCTGGCACGATGCAGCCGCTGGGGCCGGACGACCTCGCTCCGCTCTTCCCGATGGCGCTCATCGCGCAGGAGGTCAGCACGGAGCGGGAGATCGAGATCCCGGAGCCTGTCCGTGACGCCTACCGCCTCTTCCGCCCCAGCCCGCTCTTCCGCGCCCGCCGGCTTGAGAAGGCGCTCGACACGCCCGCCCACATCTACTACAAGTACGAGGGCCTGAGCCCGGCGGGCAGCCACAAGCCGAACACGGCGATCCCGCAGGCGTTCTACAACGCCGAGGCGGGCGTCAAGCGCCTGGCGACCGAGACCGGCGCCGGCCAGTGGGGGACCGCGCTCGCGATCGCCGGCGCGCTGTTCGGTCTCGAGGTCAAGGTCTACATGGTCCGCGCCAGCTACGACCAGAAGCCGTATCGCCGGATGCTCATGGAGACGTACGGCGCTTCTGTCGTTCCGAGCCCGTCGCCGACCACGAACTATGGGCGGGCGGTGCTGGCGGTGACGCCGGACAGCCCGGGATCGCTCGGCATGGCGATCAGCGAGGCGGTCGAGGACGCGACGACACGCGACGACACGAAGTACGCCCTGGGGTCCGTGCTCAACCACGTCCTCCTCCACCAGACGGTGATCGGCCAGGAGGCGATCCTCCAGATGGAGATGGCCGGCGAGGAGCCGGACGTCGTGATCGCCTGTGCCGGGGGCGGCTCGAACTTCGGCGGGCTCGCCTTCCCGTTCGTGGGTCGAATGCTCCGCGGCGAAGGTTCCTACCGCGTGATCGCCGTGGAGCCGGAGGCGACCCCTTCCCTCAGCCGGGGTGTCTACGCATATGACTTTGGCGACACGGGACACCTGACTCCCCTCGTCAAGATGCATACGCTCGGCAGCGAGTTCATCCCGGAGCCCATCCACGCCGGAGGCCTTCGCTACCACGGCATGGCGCCGCTCGTGAGCTTCCTCAAGGAGCTGGGTCAGATCGAGGCCCGGGCCGTGCACCAGAACGCCGCGTTCGCCGCGGGCGTCCAGTTCGCCCGGATGGAGGGGATCCTCCCCGCCCCGGAGTCGAACCATGCGATTCGCATCGCGGTCGACGAGGCGCTCAGGGCGAAGCAGGAGGGCGTCGCGCGGGTGATCCTCTTCAACCTGTCGGGACACGGGCACTTCGACCTGACCGCCTACGAGCGGTACCTGTCGGGTGCGCTCGAGGACTTCGAGTACCCGTCAGAGCGGGTTGCCCACGCGCTGGCGGCCCTGCCGGTCGTCGGCTGAAGAGCTCCGGAGCGTAGGATTCGGTCATGCCCCGCCTTGCCTGCTGGTCGTGCGGCCGGAACATCTACGCGACCTCACCGTTCGAGTCGCTCTTCGCCGAAGAGCGCCGCTGCCCCCGCTGCGGAGTGCAGATGAATCGGGAGCGTCGCGACGTCCAGCGCCGTGAGCAGGTCCGCCGCCAGAACCCGCCCGATGATCCGGGGCCCTCGCCCGATGGCGAACGCCGCGAGGCGGAACGGCGATCGGGCGAGCGGCGCCGCGGTCGATAGCGCCATCCCGCCCGAACGCCTGGATCGGCTATGCAATCCGTGCACGTCACCTTCCTCGGGTTCGGCCTGATCGGCGGCTCCGTTGCCCTCGCGCTGCGCGAGGTCGGTGGCTGGACGGCGGCCGCCTGGAGCCCGTCGGGTGCGGGACCTGCACGCGCCATTGAGGCCGGGGTCGTCGACGCCGCGCCATCGAGGCTCGATGACGCGCTCGCTGATGCCGACCTCGTCGTGCTCGCTGCCCCGCCGACTGCGTGCCTGGCGCTGCTCGATCGGCTCTCCGGCGAGGTCCGCACGGCGCTGCCCGGGTCGGCCGTCGTGACGGACGTGGCAAGCACGAAGGCGCTCCTCGTCGCACGGGCGCTCGCCAACCGGCTCCGCTTCGTGGGCGGTCACCCGATGGCGGGCCGGGAGACGAGCGGGTTCCATGCGGCCACAGCGGACCTGTTCGTCGGGCGCCCGTGG
>JADGQG010000006.1 GCA_017882025.1 Chloroflexota bacterium | reverse complement strand
GCCAGCTGCTCGCGTCGGGCCACCAGGAGCCGCGCGCCGCCCAGGAGCATGGCCATGTGCGTGTCGTGACCGCAGGCGTGCATCGCGCCCGGGACCTCGGAGCTGAAGTCGAGACCGGTGTCCTCCCGGAGCGGCAGGCCGTCCATGTCACCGCGCAGGACCAGCGTGGGGCCGGGGCGTGCTCCTTCGATGACGGCCGTCACGGAGCTGACCGCCCGACCGACCCGCGGCGCCAGGCCCATCCGCTCCAGCTCGGCGACCACAACGGCCTGCGTCGCGGGCAGGTCCAGGCCGATCTCGGGCCGACGGTGCAGGCGCCGGCGCACCTCGACGATTTCCGGCAGGAGGGCCTCGGCATCGCCGAGCAGGGCGGGAAGCGCGGTCGTATCGGTCGTGTTGGTCGTCATGGGCGAAGTATGCGCGGACGCCCGGCCGGGAAGCCAGGCATGGGTCCACGGGGGAGGACAAGGATGCGAAGATGGGGGTCCGCAGCGGGGACCGTGCCATGACCTTCAACGACAACGTCAAGCTCGATCCATCGCAGGTGGAGGACGTCCGCGGTGGCCGCAGCATCGGCGGCCGAACCGCCCTCGCGGGCGGGGGAGGCGTGCTGGGGATCGTGGTCTTCCTCGTCGTCACGCTGCTCGGCGGCAGCTCATCGCAGGCCGGCGACCTGGGCTCGCTTCTCGACCAGGCGCTGGGCCAGGGAGCTGCCGGAGCGCCCGCCGCATCGTCGGCGCTCGCCGCCGAGTGCAAGACCGGCGCGGACGCGAACGCCCGCGACGACTGCCGGATCGTGGGCTACGTCGACAGCATCCAGGCCTACTGGACGGGCGCCTTACCGAAGGCCGGAACGCAGTACACGCCGTCGATCACCCGCTTCTTCAGCGGCACGCTGCAGACCGGATGCGGGCCCGCCTCCGCCGACGTCGGGCCGTTCTACTGTCCTTCGGACGGGTACGTCTACATCGACCTTGGCTTCTTCGACGAGCTGCGCACGACGTTCGGGGCGACCGGCGGGCCGTTCGCGCAGGCGTACGTGCTGGCGCACGAGTACGGGCACCACGTCCAGGACCTGCTGGGGCTGCTGGGCTCGAGCTCTGGCCAGACCGGCGCGTCGAGCCAGTCCGTCCGGATCGAGCTCCAGGCCGACTGCCTGGCCGGCGCCTGGGCGCACAACGCGCAGGCGACCGGCTACCTGCAGCCGCTGACGACGGCCCAGATCGCTGACGCGCTGGACGCGGCGGCGGCCGTCGGCGACGACCGGATCCAGGCCGAGTTCCAGGGTCGCGTCACGCCGGAGTCGTGGACGCACGGCTCGTCGGCCCAGCGCCAGAAGTGGTTCACGACCGGCTGGCAGGACGGGTCCCTGAAGAGCTGCGACACCTCCGGGAGCCTGTAGGCGGGGCATGCCCATCGTCATTCGCGAGGCCTGGCCCGAGGAGCACGCCCGCCTGGGCGAGCTCGTGGTGGCAGCCTACCGGTCACTGCCCGAGTTCGACGAGCCCGACTACGAGCCGGAGCTTCGCGACGTCGCCCGGCGAGCACGCGAGGCCGTGGTCCTGGTCGCAGTGGACGACGTCGGCGGACCGCTACTCGGCTGCGTCACCTACGTCCCGGGCCCGGACAGCCCCTGGGCAGAGCTCCTGGAGCCGGGCGAGGCCGCGATCCGGATGCTGGCCGTGGATGCGACGGCGCGCGGTCGCGGCGTCGGGACGGCGCTGGCCGCAGCCTGCATCGCCCGGGCGCGCGAGGAGGGCCGCGCTGCGGTCTTCCTCCACTCACTGGCGTACATGCGCGCTGCCCAGGCGATCTACGCGCGGCTCGGGTTCATCCGGCGGCCGGACCGTGACTGGGAGCCCGTGCCGGGGATCCGCCTGCTCGGGTTCGCGCTCGCGCTGTAGGTCGCAAAGTCGCCGGCCGCGGTCGTCAGGCGCGATCAGCCGCCGTGGACCGCCACCCAGCGCGCGACGGTCGCGTCCAGTCGCGCGAACGCGACCCCGGGAAGCTCCCGCGCGGTCACGATCAGGCGCTCCAGCATCGCGATCCGGCTGCCCCGGCCGATGCCCTCCGGGTGCATCGTGTAGGTGACCACGCCGCCGGGGGCATGGGCGTGTGCGTAGCGCAGCTCGGCGAGCCAGATCTCCTCGACGGCCGATGGAGCGGCCGCCCCGCCCCCGCCGCGGGCCGGTTCGAAGTGCGGCCAATCGTCGAGCTGGTGGCTGATCGGGACCTCGACGAGCCGACCGGGCGCCCCGAGCATGGACCGCTCCACCGCGTGCACGTCGCCATGCCGGACGCGCGCGAGGCGGTAGTCGTCCCAGGCGAGAGAGCTGTCGTAGACGAACCCCGCCTCCTCGACGAGCGCGAGCGTCCGCTCCGCGAGCGACCAGTACGGCGCCCGATAGCCGGCCGGCGCGAGCCCGCCCGCCGCTGCCGCGATCGCCTCGCGGCTGCGGGCCAGGATCCCGCGCTCCGCTGCCTCGTCGAGTAGCGCCACGTCCTCGTGCGCCCAGCCGTGGCAGGCCAGCTCGTGGCCGGCCCCCACGATCGCGGCAACGCTGTGCGGGAAGGTGACGGCCGTATGACCCGGCACGAAGAAGGTGGCGGGGACGTCGTAGCGGGCCAGGAGCTCGAGGATTCGCGGCACGCCAACCCGCACGCCGAATTCGCCGCGCGATCGATCGAACGGCCCCAGGTCCCCCTCCACGGAGGTGCTGATCCCATCGTGGTCGAACGTGAGCGCGACGGTCAGGCGCGGGCGCTCGGGGCCGTCGGGCGCCGCGGCGCGCGGACGGGGGCTGGGCCGCGGCCGCACAGCCGGTCGCGAGCCGGCGCCGCCGTCGGCTGCGTCTGTGCTCGCGACGGCGAGCGGCCACGCTCCTGGTTCGGGCATCTGTGGTCGGTCCGCGGACGCGGACGCAGTGCCGGGCCGGCTCAGCGGCGGTTGCCGAAGAGCCGGAGCAGCATGAAGAAGAGGTTGATGAAGTCCAGGTAGAGCTTGAAGGCGCCCATCACGGCGCCCTTCTCCATCGCCCCGGTCCACGCCGCGACAGCGCCACTCTGGATCTGCTGCACGTCATACGCGGTGAGGACCGTGAAGATCACGACTCCGGCCGCCGAGATGCCGAAGCTGAGCAAGGTCCCGCCGACGAACACGTTCACGAACATGGCGACCATCAGGCCGATCAGCCCCATGAACAGATAGGCGCCGATGTTCGAGAGGTCCCGCTTCGTGACCGCCCCGTAGACCGCAGCGGCGCCGAACACGGCCGCCGCCGCGCTCCCGGCCGCAACGACGCTGCCGAGGTCGTACACGCGGAGGATGAACCCGAGCGTGATGCCCGTCAGCGCGGCATAGGTGAAGAAGAGCAGCAGCCCGACCGTGGCCGGGATGCGGCGGATGGCAAGGGTCAGGCCGAAGGCGATCGCCAGCTGGGCGATGATCAGGGGCAGAAACAGCCCGGCAAGGTCGGTGACCTGCGCGTCGGACATGCCGGCGACAACGGCGCCGACGCCGGTCGTGAGCAGCAGGCCGAGGAACATCCAGAAGAACGCCTGGGTCAGGAACGCCTGGGCCAGCCGCGCATCGGGGCGGACGCCCACGCGGCCCGGCGTGGCGTACGGGTTGATCATCATGGTGAGCGGGATCTCCTTCATGGCTACCGGAGCACGTGCTCCGCCGTCAATTCTCGCGCAACCCCGAAAACGTGCACGCCCCGGGCTTCGGGAGCGACGCGGCGGGTGGATCAGCGCCGGCGGGTGCGGTCCCGGGGCCGAGCTGCCGTGGCCGTGTGTGCCTCGGCCTGCTCGGCGGCGCGCGCCAGGACCCACAGGAGGTCGGCGAGCCGGTTGAGGTAGGCCAGCAGGTGCGGCCCCGGCACCAGTCCCGCGCGATCCAGCGTCACGGCCCGCCGCTCCGCCCGCCGGACGATGGTCCGGGCAAGCTCCAGGGCTGCGCTCGTGCGCGTCTCGCCGGCCACCACGAACTCCTTCGGGAACGCGATCCGTTCCTCGTAGTCGGCGAGAAGCGTCTCGATCCCGGCGACCATCGCCGCGGAGACGCGGGTAGTCCCGTCCTGGAGCCGCTCCCACGCGGCGGGATTCGCGGCCAGCTCCGCGCCCGCCACGAAGAGCTCGCGCTGGATCCGAAGGACGACTGGCTCGATCTCGGCGAGCGCCGGCGGGAGCGCGTCCAGCCGCCGCTTGACGTCCAGCTCCGCGCGGGCGAGCCCAAGTGCGGCCACCGTCTCGTCGAGCGTCCCGTAGGCCTCGGTTCGGAGGTCGTCCTTCGGGATACGGTCGCCACCGAACAGGAGGCCGGTCGTGCCGTCATCGCCCTTCTTCGTGGCGACGGCGGACGCGCGCTTGACGGCCGGGGGTTTCGGGCTCACCACATGAGGCCCGCGTCGCGCGGGTCCCAGCGTTCGGCGAGCAGGGTCACCTTCACGGGGTGGTCGAGCACGGACTCGGCCTGCTCCTTGACCTGCGCGATCATCGAGCCCGCATACGGGCAGAACGGCGTCGTGAGGATCATCTTCACCTCCGACTCGGTCTCGCCCAGGATCACCTGCTTGATGAGCGCCAGCTCCACGACGTTCATCCCGATCTCCGGATCCACCACCTCGCGCAGGGCGTCGAGGACGGCGATCTCCCTGGCGCGCCGTTCCAGGTCGAATGTGGGCGCGGCGGCGGTTGCGGCGATGGTTGGCTGGTCGGTCATGGGTGGCTCTCGATGGTGCCGCGGCATTGCGACGGCTCGGGCGAAGGGTAGCACCGATCGCCGGAAAGACGAGTCCGCAGGTCGGAATTGACGGCAGGCTCACCGCCGGGCTGCGTGGCTCAGGTGAGAGCCGTCGCTCCAACGTCGACGACGACGCCCGGCCGGCGCAGCTCATCGGGCAGGCCGGCCGCCTCCGCTTCGCTGAAGCCGGGCCCGATCACCGATCCGTCGGGCGCCAGGAACTCCGCGTAGCGCTCGGGATGGTCCGCCGCGTAGCAGTACGCAAACGCGATGCCGAGCCAGCGCAGCTCCGGGTTGTCGGTCAGGATCCGCGAAAGGTTGTAGCCGCCTCGCCGCATCTCGAGGAGCTGGCGGACAGTCAGCCGGCTGCCGTAACAGAAGGGCTCACCGTTCATGACCAGCGGATCGACCTGCACCCACTTGATCGTCATCGGTCAGCCGCCCTTGTAGATGGCCCACAGGAGGCGGTTGCGCTTCCGCGCATCGCCCGAGAGGCCACGGTGCCACCGGAAGACCGCGATGCCCTCGTCGAGGGCCGCGTCCGCGGGGACGCGCTCCTCGCCGGAGAGGACGGCGCCGAGTGCCACCCGCACCCCCTCGGAGAGCACGATGAGGTCGTCCATCGGGACCTGGCGACGACGGAAGACCGGCGCGACCCACTCCGCCCACTCGCGGACCTGGGCAGGGCTGCCGGAGGCAACCGCGCGGGCGACTCGCTCCAGGTAGCCGTCCGTGTCGCGGAGCAGGTGCCGGAGGCCGGCCTCGCCGTGGCGCTCGCGCAGCGTGGGATCACGGTCGATGGCCGCTTCCAGTGCCCGGACGGCCAGCCGAGCGCGCGAGGCGCGGATGCGGTCCGCCGCGACGGGAAAGCCCGCGGTCATGTCGGGCATCGGGAGGCCGAGGGCAGGATGGCTCACGGCCGGAAGTCTACCAGCGGTGTCCGCCGGGCCGGGTACCATCGACCCATGCCCGATCGCGAGCCCGGCGAGGTCCCGCCGCGGCGCCTCCTGGAGCACGCCCCGTCCGAACGCTACGGCGCGAGCGGGCCAGCCGCAGCCGGCGGCGGCGAGACTCGCGGCCGCAAAGCCCCTGGCCCGGCGAAGGCGGCGCTGCTGGGTCTGGGCGCCGCGGCGATCGGGGTGGTCGTCCACGTGGCGTTCGCCGTGCTGCTGCTGGCAACCGGCGGGCTGCTCGTGGTGGCTGCGACGCTCGGGTTCGTGGTCGGCGCGTCCGTCCGATACGGCGCGGGGTCGCGCGCGGGGGCCGGCGTGCGGCGCGGCTTCGGCGTTGTCCTGGCGGTCGCCGCGGTCGCCGTGGCCCTCGCGGTCAACTGGGGCCTGTCCGGGGCGTACCTCGGCCCGTTCGACTTCCTCGACCAAGTGTATGGGCTCCTCGTTCCGCTGCAGTTTGCGGCGGCTGCGGCCGGAGCTCTCGCCGGAACCCGCTGAGCCACGGAGGCGTTGCCCCATGCCCAACTTCCCGAACTTCGACCACTGGTTCCCGCCCAGTCAGCCACCGGAACGGCGCCCGGCGCCCGCGTACACGCTGCGCCATCCGAGCGAGGATGACCTGGCGGGACTCGAGGAGCGTCTCCGCGATTGGTCCGACCAGCACGGATCCGTGGGTCCCGGCCGAGCGTGGTCGCGCCACGTTGCCGGCACGTCGTGGCTGGCGGAGGCCGAGACCGGCGGCCGCCCGCTGGGCGTGCTGCTCGGGTTCACCTCGCCCGATCACCCCGACGAGGCCGTGATCCAGCGGATCGCCGTGGACCCGGAATTCCGGCGCCGCGGGATCGGTCGGGCGATCATCGGCCGATTCGCGGAAGGGCAGGCCGGCTCTGGCGCGTCCCGCGTGACGGCCGCCTGTCGACCCGACGACCGCGCGGCGCTCGGGTTCTTCGCCGCCCTTGGGTTCACGCCCAACGCCGGACCCGGAAGCCGGAAGCTATACGGCGTGCCGGCCTTCGAGAACTGGGACGGCCCGGGCGAGGACCGCGTGCTCCTGGAACGGGCGATCACCGGGTAGCCGTGCGCTCCGCGAGGTTACCGCCGTGGGCTCCGCGAGCCTATCGCTGCATCCGCTCGGGTCGCGGCGCGCGCGGCACGTCGTGGTCGGCATGGAGTGCCGCCTCCTCGCGCGCCTGGCGGACGCGCTCCGCGAGGTCGTCGGCCTCGGACGGGAGACCGAAACGGCCGCGCGGAAGACCCGGATCCGCGGGCTGGCCGGAATCCCCCGGCAGGTCACCGGGCCCCGGGCCGATCCCGATCCCGCCCGTCTCGCCACGGAACGGCATCCCCTGGCGCTCGACGGCGTCGAGACTCATACGGAGGGCGCTCGTCTTCTGCGCGGCCACCTCGCGAACGTAGGCCGCCTCCTCGTCGGGCGTCATCGGCCGGCCGCGCACCGTCCATTTCGGCTTGCCCACCATGAGCCAGGCAAGGTGGTAGCGGTCCATGCTCCCCCACGCGGACCCAAGCAGCTCATCGGAACGCTGCAGCCATGTTCGCAGGACCTCCAGCGATGGCGAGGCGAGGAGCCCGTCACCATCGACGATGAGGCGCTTCGTGCGGTCGATCAGCTCGTCGCGGGTCATTGGTGGGAGTGTAGGACGCGGCCGGCGAGGGGTCCGGGGAGAGGCCGGTGCCCGGGTGCCCGGCGCCTGGATGCCCGGTCGCCGCTCATCCGCAGGGCGTCCGGGTCACCCGCCGGACCGGGCCACGATCCATGCCTCGCGCGCGTCCCGAAGGCGGCGCGCCCACGCGCCCGGGCGACCGTCCCCGATCGGCCGCCCGGCCACCTCCACGAGCGGCAGGATGCCCGCGACCGACGAGCAGAGGATCGCCTCGTCGGCGGCAAGGAGCTCCTCCACCCCGAAGGCCGCCTCGGCGGCGGCGAGCCCGAGCGCCGCGGCGCCGTCCGAGGCAAGGAGCCAATCGCGCGTCGTGCCGGCGAGCACGCCCGTTGCGAGCGGCGGCGTCCGGAGCGCGTCCCCGATGATCAGCGCCAGGTTCGCGGTCGTCGCCTCCGCGACATGCCCGTCGAGCGTGAGCGTGATCGCGTCGTCGGCGCCGGCGCGGTCTGCCTCGAGCCTTGTCCAGACGTAGTCGGCGCGCGAGATGGTCTTGACGCCAGCGAGCGGGCTCGCGGGGTCGCGCCGAGCCGTGGACACGATCGCCCGAACGCCGCGCTCGAGGAGCGTCGCAGCGGTGCCCGCGTGCGGCCAGGCCTGCACGACGAGCGTCGCCCGGAGGTTGTGCCAGCCGGCCGGCAGGAGCCCGCGGGCCGGCGGCACGCCGCGTGAGACGGTGATGCGGGCCGCGGCATCCGCCGGCGCGTTGATCGCGACCGTCGCCGCGATCGCCGCAGCCATCTCGGCGTCCGACCAGGGAAGCCGGATCTCCAGCACGGCCAGCCCCTCGCGCAGGCGCCGCAGGTGGAGGTCCAGCTCGATCGCGACGCCGCGACGCACCCGGAGCGTCTCGAAGACGCCGTCACCCAGCTGGAAGCCTCGATCCGCCACGGGAAGCACCGGCGCATCGGCGGGCACGAGGCGACCGTCCACCCACGCGACCGGTCCGGTGCCGTCAGGCTCGCGATTCTGGCTCACGGCTCCTCCTCTCCGGCAACCCGTCGGCCGATCGCGCGCAACGGGCCGCGCGGCTTCACCGGTGGCATCCATGCAGTGGGCCGCACCGCAGTATGGTCCGCGCCGGACCGGCCGCGGGCCGTTCAGCACTGGCGCCATTCAGCCGTGGCGGCAGACCATGCCCGCGCGGAGTCGGTCCGGATCTTGTGCGACTGGAGGCGGAGATGGTCACGACCAGGCAGCAGATCGACGAGTTCTGGGGGCTGAAGCGCCTCGCCGTCGTCGGCGTCTCGCGCGATCCGAAGCACTTCTCGAACACGATCTGGCAGGAGCTCCGCCAGCGACGCTACGAGGCCGTGCCGGTGAACCCGAACGCCACCGAGATCGACGGCCAGCGCTGCTACGCGCGCGTCCAGGACATCCAGCCACCGGTTGACGGCGTCGTGATCATGACGCCACCCCTGGTGACCGAGCAGGTCGTCCACGATTGCGTCGACGCGGGAGTGACCCACGTGTGGATGCATCGCGGCGCGGGCGGCGGGCCGGGCGCGGTCAGCCCCGCGGCAGTCGCCTACTGCGATGCGCACGGCGTCGACGTCGTTGCCGGCCAGTGTCCGTACATGTTCCTGCCAGGCACGCCGTTCTTCCACGGCCTCCACGGGTTCGTGAAGAAGGTCACCGGCAGCTATCCGAAGTGAACGAGAGCGCAGCATGAAGCGAGCGGTCATCGTCTACCGCAGTCGAACCGGCACGACCCGCCGGCTCGCCGAGGAGATCGGCGCGTACCTCGCGACGCGCGACATCGACCCGCAGGTCGTATCCGTCGGCGGGTGCGACGTCCAGGCGCTCCGCGACGTGGACTACCTGCTCCTTGGCTGCTGGACCGGCGGCCTCATGATCGTGCGGCAGCACCCCGACCAGCCCTGGGTCGACTTCGCCCGGGCGATTCCGGCGACCACCGGTCCGCGGATCGGCCTGTTCACGACCTACAAGCTCGCGACGGGCAGCATGTTCGCGCAGATGCGCCGGCACCTGGCCGGGCGTCTGTCGGCTCCCGTGCTCGAGCTGAAGTCGCGCACCGGCCGGCTCTCCGAGTCGAACCGGCGAGCGCTCGAGCGGTTCATCGCCGGGGCGTGATCGCAGGGAGGCCGCCAGTGCGCGCACGCGACCACGGCATCATCCTCGGCCGGCTCCTGCCCGGCCCGCACAACGCGATCACGGACGTGGCGGGCGTGCGCGTGGGCCATGCCACGCTCATCCGGGGCGATGGCCCGCGGGTTGTCGGCCGGGGCCCGGTCCGGACCGGCGTCACGGTGGTCGTCCCGCACGATGGTGACCCGTTCGTGGAGCCGGTCTTCGCTGGCTGCCATCGGTTGAACGGGAACGGCGAGCTGACCGGGCTCGAGTGGCTTCGCGAATCCGGTTTCCTGACCAGCCCCATCGCGATCACGAACACGCATTCGGTGGGGGTGGTCCGCGACGCGCTCATCGCCCACGCCATAGGCCACCATCCGTCCGGCGCCGAGTTCTGGTCGCTCCCCGTGGTCGGCGAGACCTACGACGGCGTGCTCAACGACATGAATGGATTCCACGTCCGTGCCGAGCACCTGGACGCTGCGCTGGATGGAGCCGCCGCCGGCCCCGTCACCGAGGGCGCGGTGGGCGGCGGGACCGGGATGATCTGCCACGAGTTCAAGGGCGGGATCGGGACGGCGTCGCGCGTGGTCACCGAGGCGGACGGTGGCTGGAGCGTCGGAGCGCTCGTCCAGGCGAACTACGGCAGCCGCGCGCTGCTCCGGATCGACGGCGTGCCGATCGGCGAGGCGATCCCCACGAGCGACGTGCCGAGCCCGTGGGACGCCGCGATGGCCCTGGCGCGGGCGGCTGGCACAGGCGGCGCCGCCGCGCCCGGGGCGGGCTCCATCATCGTGATCCTGGCCACGGACGCGCCGCTCCTCCCCCATCAGTGCGAGCGGCTGGCCCAGCGGGCCGGGCTCGGGATCGCGCGGATGGGCGGAATCGGGGCGACCAGCTCAGGCGACATCTTCATCGCGTTCGCGACCGGCAATCGTGGGCTCCCGGAGGCGGCGCCCGAGCCCGACCCGCGCCGGGTGATCGACGTGCGCATGGTGGAGGACTCGCGGATGACGCCGCTCTTCCAGGCGGCTGTCGAGGCAACCGAGGAGGCGATCGTCAACGCCCTCCTGACCGCCGGCACGATGACCGGCGCGGACGGCATCACGGCGCACGGGCTGGACGGCGAACGGGTGATCGAGATCATGGCCCGGTACGGGCGCGGTCCGAAGGCGCGGTCCGCGTAACGGGGGCGGTGCGCGTGGTTCAAGGCGCGGTCGGCGTGACGGACCTCGGCGGCGCGCGAGAGGGGCGCGGTTCGGGCCGCCGGTTCGCCGGCCTGAGACGGTCATGGCGGGCTTCGGTGGGAGTGCTGCGCCGGCCGGCGGAGCCCGGAACGGCATAGTCTCACGGGAGCGGATCCTCTCAAATGCTCGCGGGGAGGACCGTACGCAGACTATCCGGCGCCCGGTCGTGGTCCCTTCCTGCCATCTGCACCGCTGCATGCACAGATGACGGAAAATCGGCCCGTTCGGGCCCCGAGCGGCTCGTCGTCCGGCCTTCCACCGTGCGTATGGTTCGCGTGGCGCACATTTGAGAGGATCGCTGGCGGGCCGGACCTCGGCGGCGCGCGGTGACGAACTCAGCCGGAGCGGTTCGTGCCGTCGCGGCGGCTGAACTCGGCGAGCTGCCCGCGGCACCGCGCGGCGGTGCGCTGTGCCTGTCCCACCAGCCACGCTGACACGCGGTCCGTCTCCTCGAGCGTCAGCGCGGGCCCATACGGGCCGTCTTCAAGCATGATCCCGGACGCGTTGCGGAAATCGGCCATCCAGTTGGCGTGGAGCGCCACCAGCGCGTCCGCGACCACGGCACGGTCGAAGACCCAGTCGAGGTAGCGCGCGTTGAGCGAGGCGACGAGGTCATCCAGGAGCACGGGCCGGCCGCGTTCCACCCGCGCGACCAGCTCCAGGACGCGCAGGACCGCGAACGGGTCACCGGGCTCCGCCACCACCGGCGGCGCCACGTTCGGATCGGGGAGGCCGGGCGGCGGGGGCTCCAGGCGCAGGCCGCCGGGCGCGGCGGGTCGGGGATCGGTCACGGGCGCGGACGATACCACCGGTCCCGGCTGGCGTCCCAGCGCGGGACCTCCGGCACTGGCCGGCGGGGCCGGCGGGGGTGGAGAATGGCCCCACGAATCAGGCCGTCGCCGATTTGGATCGGTGGTGGGCAGGAGGTGCAGCGATGATCGGCGAAGTCCTCGTCGCCTTCGGGATAAAGCACGAGTCGACGCGCGGCATCGCGGCGGCGGTGGCCGAAATCCTCCGTGAAGCAGGCATCCCGGTCGAGTTCGCGGCGATCGACGCGGTCAGGAACCTGGGCCACGTCCGCGCCGCCGTCCTGGGCTCCGTCGTCTACGACGGCGGCTGGCTTCCCGGCGCCCACGATTTCCTCGTCGCCCACGAACGGGAGCTCGCCGCGATCCCGACCTGGCTGTTCGCCTCCGGACCCCTGGAACACGTCCCGCCAGGCGCGAAGGCAGACCTGCCGGACGACCTGGTCGAGACGATCGGGCGGATCGGCCCCCGCGACGTCGCGCTCTTCGCGGGTTCGCTCCAGCCGCACCACCTGGCGTCGGGGCTGCGACTCCTCTCGAGGCTCGCCCGGACGAACGTCGGCGACCACCGCGACTGGGTCGCCATCGAGCGCTGGGCGAACGGCATTCGCGACGCGCTCCTCGCGGAACAGCCCGCCGTCGTGGGCACGGCATGGAGGTCAACCGGGGGATCCTGAGCCCCGGTGAGCCATTCTTCATCGGGTCTGCATGCGCCCATAGCCCGGATGGTGCATCGTGGTTCGCATGGACGACGATCGCCTCCCGGCCGAACCCGGCCCGCCTGCCCCCGAAGCCCCGAAACCCGATCCGCTGATCGCCCCGCCGTCGACGGCTTCGCCCGTGCGACGCGGGCATGGCGCGACCGTCGTCGCGCTCGCCCTGGCGGCAATCCTGCTGTTCGGGACCGGCTCGCTGGTCGGGCGCCTCAGTGCCCCGGAATCCGGCGCCGGGCCCACCGTAAACCCGACGTCGTCGGCGGCTCCCGTCACGTCCGCGGGACCGGCAACGTCGGCGGGGGTGCCCAGTTGGTCGCTACTCGACCAGGCATACGAGCTGCTCCGCACTAACTACGTCGATCCATCCGGGTTGGACCCGACGACGCTCCAGCAGGGCGCGATCCGGGGCCTCACGGACGCGGTGAACGATACCGGCCACACGGGCTATCTCACCCCGGAAGAGGTGAAGGCCCGCGATCAGTCCCTGTCCGGGACGTTCGTCGGCGTCGGTGCCGTGCTCGATCTCCGCAACAACGCCGCGACCGTCGTCCGGGTCATCCCCGACAGCCCGGCGGAGAAGGCCGGCCTCCGGGCCGGCGAGGTCATCCTCCGCGTGGACGGCGCCTCCGTGGCCAGCCAGACCATCGAACAGATCGTGGTCAAGGTCCGGGGCCCGGAAGGCACGTCGGTGACGCTCGGCCTCCAGGATCTCGACGGGTCCGAGCGAAACCTGACGATCGTCCGGGCGAAGCTCAACCTCCCGCTCGTCAGCTCGTCACTGGCGCCCGGCAGCCATGACGCGGTCATCCGGCTCGAGTCGTTCTCGACCGGCGCCGCGAAGGCCGTGGTCGGGGCGATCAAAGCGGTCCGCTCGGCCGGCGCTGCCGGGATCGTGCTGGACCTGCGCGCGAACCCGGGCGGATACGTGAACGAGGCGATGGACGTCGCGAGCCAGTTCCTGGGCTCGGGCGTCGTCTACATCTCGCAGGACCGGAGCGGCAAGCAGGTTCCGCACGAGGTCGCGGGCGGCGGTATCGCGACGGACATCCCGTTGGTGGTCCTCGTCGACGGCCAGACAGCCAGCGCGGCGGAGATCGTCACGGGAGCCATCCAGGATGCCGGCCGGGCGACGGTCGTCGGCGAGACGACGTACGGGACGGGCACCGTGGTCGCGACCTTCCCGCTCTCCGACGGATCGGCGGTCACGATCGGGACCGAGCGCTGGCTCACCCCGAAAGGCCGCGCGATCTGGCGCGAGGGGCTGAAGCCGGACCAGACGGTCGCGCTGGCCCAGGGCGTGAACTTCCTCGTTCCGGACGACTTCGCAACGCTCGGCGCTGGCGGAATCGCGGGGACCCAGGACGCGCAGCTGAAAGCCGCCCTTTCGGCCCTCGCCGTCGCGGAGCGGGTTGCCACCGGCGGCTGACGCGCACACGCAATACCGCGGGACTCCCCGGCGACCGGGCCGGCGCCCCGACCGGACCGGCGCCAACCGCCGCCTGCGCCCGGACCGGCGCCGGCAACCGCGTGATCGGATGGCACGATCAGGATCGGTTCCGCGGAGCGTGGAAACGCGGCGAATCTGCCCGAGGTTGGCCGCGTTTCCGAGCACGCCATGGCTCCGGGGCTGATCGGCTCAGCCGATAATCGGGCCCCTGCAGGCCCTCGCTCGCCCGACCCTACAGGAGCTCGTGGTTGGCAGTCGCGGTCGGCAGCCCGTCGGCAGGTCGCGGCTCCTCACCGGGGCCGAACGCCACCGGATCGCCCGGACCCCCGTTCCCGGCTCCCGCCTGGAGCACGGGCAGCGGCTGGCCGGCCTGCCCTTCGAGCGCGCCCACGCCGTACGGCACCCATTTCGACGGGTCCTGGAGGCGATGCGCCTCCTCGTTGCCGCGCGCATGGGTCTCGACGAAACCGGCCGGCTCGATCCACATCCGCTTCCCGTCGAGGAGCCCGGTGATCCCCTCCTGGCCCGGCTCGGGGCGGGGATTCTGGCACCAGCGGCACGTCGCCCTGTCGTGCGGCGTGTACGACGTCGGCTCCTCGTAGGTGGTGATGTAGCCCTCGTAGTTGCGGAGCACGACCTTGTGGTCCGAGTACGACACGAGGTAGTTGGGCATGACCGGGATCTTCCCGCCTCCGCCCGGCGCGTCCACGATGTACTGGGGGACGGCGTAGCCGGACGTATGGCCGCGGAGCCCCTCCATGATCTCGAGGCCCTTGCCGACCGGCGTCCGGAAGTGACCGGCGCCCTCGACCAGGTCGCACTGGTAGATGTAGTACGGCCGGACCCGGATCTCGACCAGCTTCTGGACCAGGTCGCGCTGGATGTGGACGCAGTCGTTGATGCCCGCCAGGAGCACCGACTGGTTGCCGAGCGGGACGCCGGCCCGCGCCAGGACGTCGCACGCGCGGGCGAGCTCAGGGGTGATCTCGTTCGGGTGGTTGACGTGGATGTTCAGCCAGACCGGGTGGTACTTCGCGAGCATCTGGCCCAGCTCGTCGTCGATCCGCTGGGGGAGGAACACCGGGACCCGCGAGCCGATCCGGATGATCTCCACGTGCGGGATCTCGCGGAGACCGCGCAGCACGGACTCGAGGAGCTTCGGCGCCAGCGTCAGGCCGTCGCCGCCGGAGATCAGCACGTCCCGGATCTGGGGCGTCCGCCGGATGTAGTCCAGCTGCGCCTCGTGATCCTTCCGGTTGAAGTTCTGGCTCGGGTCGCCGACGATCCGGCTCCGCGTGCAGTAGCGGCAGTAGCTGGCGCACTGCGTCGTGATCAGCATCAGGACGCGGTCCGGGTAGCGATGGACCAGGCCCGGCACCGGCGAGTGGCGATCCTCGGCGAGCGAGTCCTCCATCATCCCGGTGAAAGAGCGGAGCTCGCGGCCCGTCGGGATGATCTGGCGCCGGATCGGATCGTCCGGGTCGTCGGGGTCCACCAGGCTGATGAAGTAGGGCGTCACGTCCACCCGGAACTTGTCCGGCGCGGAGAGGCCCTCGCGCTCATCGTCGGTGAGGTTGAGGATCCCCTCGATCTCGCTGAGCTCGTTGACGCGGTTGGAGAGCTGCCAGCGCCAGTCGTTCCACTTCTCGTCGGGCACGTCCGCCCAGATCGGTGCGCGGCGGCTCACCGCGGGCTTCCCGTCCGGGCCCAGGCGCTTTGCAGGGTCGCGGCGGTTGACGAACGGCGCCTCGTCGGCCCCCCGTGCGGCAACCGCCGCCGTGTTCTCCGTCGCGTCCATCGTGCCTTGATCCCCTTCCGCGCTGGTTCGTCGTCGCGCCGCGCCGGCGCGGGTCCGACGCTGGAGTGCATAGATCCTATGCACTCTGCATGTCGACCAGATGATACCCGGCCGGGGGCGGGCGGGTCCAACTCGGACCGCGGACCCCCGGACCAGCATGGCCCGATCGGGGGATGTCGGTGGAGCCTGGGGCGTCGCCTACAATCCGGGAGCCAATCGGCGCTGGAATCATTCGGGGAGAGAACGCATGACGATCGATAGGAGGGTGCTCCAAGGCGCTCTTGCAACCGCTTTGCTGGTAGCCGCCTGCGGCGGCTCCGCGAGTCCGGCTCCGAGTGCCGCCGCGAGCGCTGCGTCGCAGCCGGCGGCGTCCGCGCCGGCGGCGACGGACCAGCCGTCCGCGACGGACAACGGCTCCGCGCCGAACGTCTCCCTCAGCCCCGGCAGCGCGCCGGCGCTCGAGGCGATGCTGCCGTCCACCGTCAACGGTGTCGCGTTCGCCAGGACCAGCTTCGGCGGGGCCGCCATGCCGGCGGGGATCCCGATCGGGTCGGGCGACCTGGCGACGTTCCTGCAGCAGAACGGGAAGACGCTGGCCGACGTGAACATCGCGATGGCCACGCCGACCGACGCCGCCAAGGCCGCCACGTTCGTCATGGCCTTCCAGATCAAGGGCGTGGACGGCACGAAGCTGGCCGACGCCCTCGGCGCCACGACCGGCAACGACCTCACGAACGCCACGGTCGGTGGCAAGCAGGTCCTCCAGGCCGGCATCTCGGGCATGGGCGTCGTCCTGTACGTCAAGGGCGACGTCGTCTTCTACATCCTCGCCCTCGGCGAAACCTCGCTGACCGACGGGATCGTCGCGGCGCTGCCGTAGGGCCGCGAGGCGCACGGCGCCCGACCACGCAGCTCGAGGGAGTTCGGCCGGCGGCCGGGCTCCCTTCGCGTTCTCCCCGGCGATGCCGTGCCGGCCGCTACGATCCGCCCATGAGCGAGCACCACGCCCCCTCCGACGAGGCGACCGAGACCGCCCTCCCCGAATACGTCCTCACGAACCGCGCCTTCTGGACGCACGAGGCGGCCCAGTACGTCGAGCCGGGCCGCCGCAGCTGGGCCGAACCGGAGCCGTCGTGGGGGATCTGGGGCGTGCCGGAGTCCGAGGCCCGGATCCTGCCTGACGTCGCCGGCCTGGACACGATCGAGCTGGGCTGCGGCACCGCGTATGTCTCGGCCTGGCTCGCGCGTCGGGGCGCCCGCCCGGTCGGCGTGGACATCACCCCGGCCCAACTCGAGACGGCCCGGGCCCTCCAGCGGGAGCACGGCCTGGAGTTCCCCCTGGTCCAAGCGAGTGCCGAGTCGGTGCCGCTCCCGGATGCCTCCTTCGACCTCGCGATCAGCGAGTATGGGGCCGCGATCTGGTGCGACCCGTACCGCTGGATCCCCGAAGCGGCCCGCCTCCTGCGCGCCCGCGGCTGGCTGATCTTCCTGGGGAACTCGACCCTGCTGATGCTCTGCTCCCCGGAACAGGACGCCGACCCGCCGGGCGACCGGCTTGTCCGACCGCATTTCGGAGGGCTGGGCCGCTTCGACTGGCCGGACGAATCGTCGGTGGAGTTCCACCTGGGACACGGCGACATGATCCGGCTCCTGCGTGCCAGCGGCTTCGACGTGGAGAACCTCGTGGAGCTGCAGGCACCGGCGGGCGCGACGACCCGCTATCCGTTCGTCACGTCCGATTGGGCCCGGCGATGGCCGGCCGAGGAGGTCTGGATCGCACGCAAGCGCGACTGAGCGCGGTCCGCAGGTCCTGGCCTACCATCGAGGCTGCGAAACCCGCGGGCTCGCACCCGCCGCATCGGAGCACCTGCCGTGACCCCGTTCTACGCCACCCGGATGACCGTCCGCGTCGTCGGCCTCGCCGTGCTCATCCTCGGCCTCGTCGTCTGGACGGGCAGCGCCGACGGGCTTGTTCCGGTCCACATGCTTCTCGGGATCGTCCTCGTCCTCGCACTGTGGGCCGTCGCCGTGCTGGCGCTTCAGGCCGGCTCGCGGCCGGCGCTCCCCGCGATCGCCATCGTTTGGGGCGTCTTCGTGGCCGGGTTCGGAATGACCCAGGCCCAGATCCTGCCGAACGACAGCCTGCACGTCGCGATCCGGGTGGCCCATCTCGTCGTCGGTCTCGTGGCAATCGGTCTCGCCGAGGCGCTCGGCGCGGCTGCCACGCGAACGGGCGAGCGAGCGACGCGCTGACCCGAGCGACGTCGGCGCATCGGCCCGGCGTCACGGGAGCCGGCCGGCCTGTACCCCGTACGAGCGCCAGCGCTCCGGACGCGCGCCAGCGCTACTCGCCGATCACGGCCCAGAGCATGCCCATCATGATGAAGAAGCCCGTGAACATCGAGATGAGCGCGATCGCGCCGTAGGGCGAGTTCGCCGTGTTCGGGAAGGATGGGATCAGCAGTCCGGAGACCGCGACCCAGCCCAGGAAGAGGATGCCGAAGAAGATCTTCGCGTTCGGGCCGGTGATCGCGCGGACCCAGCCGATCGAGCCCGTCTTGCGCTCGGGCGACATTGCCGCGCGCAGGAACGTGGTCACGAAGACGCCCGCGACCAGGATGGCGAGGCCGAACTGGACCGGGTACTGGATCGCCGTGACGAAGAGCTGCACCGGGCACCTCCGCGCGGGGAGCGGGCGGGATGGACGGGCGGAGGATACCAGAGGCGCGCGCCGCCACGCGAGCATCACGCCACGCGAGCGCCCTGCCGCTCTGCGCAACGCATCCGCGTCGGGTTCAGGTGCATCATGGGCGCGAAACCGCCCCTCACGCGGGACCGTGCCGTCCGCCGTCGCCAGCCTGGAGATCCCCTCGCCCATGAAATCGATCGCGCTTGCCTGGCGCCCCGGGACCGCCCGCTTCGAGGCCGCCGGCCACAGCGGCGCCCGCATCACATTCGAGGCACCCGGCGAGCCCGATGAGATCCCGCTCGACGACCGCCCGCACGGGCCTGCGGCCGGCCCGGGCCCCGCGGAGCTGCTCCTGGTCGCCGGCGCCGGTTGCGCCGCGTGGGACCTCGTCGAGATCCTCCGCAAGCAGCGCCAGGACGTGGCGACGATCGACGTGGCCGTTGACGGCGAGCAGCAGCCCGATGCGCCGTGGACGTTCCGCAGAGTCGAGCTGCGCTTCACGATCCGTGGCCGGGGCCTGGACCGCGAACCCATCGAACGGGCGGTGGAACTCTCGGTGGAGCGCTACTGCTCCGTGCTCTCGACGATCCGCGAAGCCGCGTCGGTCACCTACACGACGCTCGTGGAGGACGCGCCAGTCGCCCCCGAGGCCTGACGCGTGATCCGTGCGCCCCGCGGACCCCGCTCGACGCCACCACGGATCCCGTTCCACGCGTCGATGCGACGAGGCGACTGCGCGCGCGGGATCAGGTTGATCGACATCCGGCCGGCCGGCCGGACCGAACCGACCTCGTGACCGCCTTCGAGCGCCTCGGCCGGTTCGCCTACCATCGCCGCTGGTGGGTGCTGGCCGCGTGGGCGCTCCTCGTGCTGGTCGCGATCCCATTCGCGCCGAGGGCGCCGGGCGCGCTGCGCGCAGGCGGCTTCTCGCTCGACGACCTGGAGTCGGCGCGGGCGCGGGCGACCGTCGTGCAGGAACTCGGCGCACCGCCGTCGGCGCTCGTCCTCGTCTACGAGTCGACCGGGGAGGCGCGGGCGGGCGACCCGGCCTTCGAGGATGCGGTCCGCACCGCCACGACGAGCGTCGCCGCGGCGCCCTATGTCCGGCAGGTCGCGAGCCACTTGCTGGCCCCCGCGCAAGTCTCCGCCGATCGGCGCGTCGCGTACGACGTGGTCCTGCTCGACATCGCCCCCGACGACTCGCCGGCCGCGCTGCCCGGCATCGAGGCGGCCCTGCGGACGGCGCCGGACGTCAGGGTGACGCTCGCCGGCGGCCCGGCGTTCTACGGCGATATCCAGAAGGTTTCCGAGGCGGACCTGCGCCGGGCGGAGCTCGTGGGCCTGCCGCTCGCCGCGATCGCGCTCCTGCTCGTCTTCGGCTCGGTGATCGCGGCGGGCGTCCCGCTGATCATCGGCGGCGCGGCCGTCGTGACGTCGCTGGCCGTCATCTTCGGCCTCGCCAGCCTCACTCCGATGAGCATCTTCGTGCTCAACCTGGCCACGCTCCTGGGCCTGGGCCTCGGCGTGGACTACTCGCTCCTCATGCTGAGCCGCTTCCGCGAGGAGCTGGCGCACCGGACGCCCCCGGGCACGCGCGCCGACGCCGAAGCCGTGGAGGCCGCCGTCCGCGTCACGGTCGCGACGGCAGGCCGGGCCGTCTTCTTCTCCGGGCTGACGGTCCTGCTCGGGCTCCTGGGCCTGGTCCTCTTCGAGTTCATGATCCTGCGCTCCGTGGGGATCGCCGGGGCGCTCGTCGTGGGAATCGCGGTCGCCGCCGCGCTCACGCTCCAGCCGGCGCTCCTGTCGGTCCTGGGATCGCGCGTGGACGCGCTTGCGATCAGGAAGGTGCGCCCGGACCCCGGCTCACAGGGCGCCTGGGCCCGGCTGGCCCGGCGCGTCATGCGACGCCCTCTGCTGGTCTTCTTCCCGACGCTCGGGCTCCTGCTCGTGCTTGGAACGCCGTTCCTCCACGTCCGGTTCAACGCCCCGGACGCGACCATCCTGCCGGAGAGCGTGCCCTCGCGGGCATCCTACGAGACCCTGGTCAGGAACTTCGGCGAGGGCGCCTTCGCGCCGCTGACGCTCGCGGTCCGGACTGACGGACCGGCAGCCGACCCGGCGAACATCGCGCGGCTCTACGACTACTCCCGGCGCCTGGCCGCGGACCCGCGCGTGGCCCGCGTCGACAGTCTCGTCGACGTGGATCCGCGGATCAGCCTGCTCCAGTACCAGCTCCTCTACGCAACCCCGGGCGGGCCCCCCGATCGCTTCACCGCGACCGCCCTGGCTGCTACCACGAAGGGGGACCTGACCGCCTTCACGGTCACCACCGGCTACGGCCCCAACCGCGACGAGGCGCGGGCGCTCGTGCGCGACCTGCGTGACCCGACAAGTGACCTCGCTCCGCCGGCCGGCGTGCGAGTCTCGGTCGGCGGCGGTGCGGCCGACGTCAGCGACACGGTGAGCCGGATCGCGGCGGACTTCCCGCGGACGGGTCTCTTCATCGTGCTCACCACGTACCTCGTCCTGTTCATGCTCCTGCGATCCGTCTGGCTGCCACTCAAGGCGATCATCATGAACACGCTCTCGATCACGGCCGCGTTCGGCGCGCTCGTGTGGGTCTTCCAGGATGGCAATCTCTCGCGGCTTCTCGGCTTCCAGCCGCTCGGCTTCGTGGAGACGACGCTCCCGGTGATCCTCTTCTGCGTCCTGTTCGGCCTCTCCATGGACTACGAGGTGTTTCTCCTGACGCGGATGAAGGAAGCCTGGGAACGGACGGGCGACAACACGGAAGCCGTGGCGCAGGGCCTGGAGCGGAGCGGTCGCATCGTGACCTCGGCGGCGCTCATCGTCGTGGTCGTGGCCGGCTCGTTCGTCTTCGCCGACATCGTGCTGATCAAGGCGCTGGGGCTGGGCGTCGCGCTGGCCGTGGCGATCGATGCCACGATCGTCCGCGCGCTCCTGGTTCCTGCCACGATGCGGCTCCTCGGGAAATGGAACTGGTGGCTGCCCGCTCGCCTGGCGCGGTTCCTGCGGGATCGGCTTCCGCGCACCGAGGCGGAGCTGGAGGCGCGCCACCGATGAGAGCCACCGTCCCCGCGAACCCGCACGCTCGTCGTCCGCGGATTCGCGGCCTGCTCCCTGCGCTGCTCGCGCTCGTCCTGGCGGCGTGCTCGGGGCCCGTCCTGGCGAACCCGCCCGCCGCACGGCCGAGCGTGGTGCCGCAGACTCCAGTGCCCGCGGCCCCGGCCGACCCGCAGTCGGTGGTCCTGCCCCGCGACGACGGCCCGCACGATCGCCTGACCGAGTGGTGGTACTACACCGGGCATCTGGCAGCCGCCGACGGACGCACGTTCGGCTTCGAGTACGTCATCTTCCGCGCCGAGCGCGGCGGCTTCCCGGTCAGCTGGGCGAGCCATCTCGCGGTCACGGACGAGTCCGCGAATCGCTTCGCGTACGGCCAGCGGAGCGAGATCGGCCCCCAGGTGGACCACTCGCCACGCGATGCCGGCGGTAAGCCGAGCGGCTTCGCGTTGCGCCTCGTTGGGATGGATCCGGCCCGCCCAGCGACCGGTGCGAACGCGGCGTGGACGATGGCGGGGTCGGGCGGCCACGACACGCTCTCGGCTGCGCTCGGCCCGGCAGAGGCCGCCGGCACGCCGATGCCGATGGGCCTCGGCCTCCAGCTGGCGCTGAACCCGATCGGGCCGCCCGTGCTCCACGACCGCAACGGCTGGGTGGACTTCGGCGCGGCGGGTGGCTCGTACTACTACTCGCGGACGCGGATGACTGCGGCGGGCACGCTCGTGGTGGACGGCGAGCGCGTGGCCGTCACGGGCACGGCCTGGTTCGACCACCAGTGGGGCGACTTCATCGCGGTGGGCGGCGGCGGCTGGGACTGGTTCGCGGTCAACCTCGACGACGGGACGGATCTCACCGTGTCGCTGGTCCGAAGCGTG
>JADGQG010000238.1 GCA_017882025.1 Chloroflexota bacterium | reverse complement strand
AACGCCGCGGCCTCGACCGGCTCCACCTCCCGCCGCAGGCGCGCCAGCGACCGGCGGCGGAGGACCCGGAGCACCTCGGGATCACACCATTCCCGCTCGGCGCCGCCGGGTCGGAACTCACCGAGGAGGAGGGTGCCCGCGTCGGCAAGCCGCCCGAGCGCGTCCCCGACGATCCCGGCCGGGAGTCCCCAGCGGCGTGCCGGCTCTACCGTGAGGAACGGGCCATGGGTGCGGGCCCAGCGTGCGAGCAGGCCCCCCAGCGCGTCCTGCGTCGCACCGAGGAACGCGATCGGCGTTCCCTGGGGCGGCTGGGCGCCCGTGGCGTCGCGGTAGCGGCCGGCATCCTCGACGGCGATCCAGCGGGGCTCCCCGCCGATCCGCACGACGATGGCGCGGCGCGTCGCGGCCAGCGTCTCCAGCCATTCACGCGCGGCCGCCGGGCCGCCGCGCGTCCGGGCAGCGACCTCGTCCTCGGCCAGATCACCCAGTCGGCGCAGGAGGTCCGCGACCTGGTCGACGGAGCCGGCCTTGCGGTCGTCGCGCAGCGTCTGCAGGCCGAGTTCCGTCTCGTCGAGCGCGGCTGGATCCAGCAGCTCGCGCAGCTCCTCCTGGCCAAGCAGCTCGCGGAGGAGGTCCCGGTCGAGCGCGAGCGCCTGCGCGCGGCGCTCGGCCAGCGGCGCGTCGCCCTCGTACATGTAGGCCGCGACGTAGTCGAACAGGAGCGACGAGGCCATCGGCGTCGCGGCCGGCGTCTCCACCCGGTGGACGCGGATCTCCCGCCGCGCGATGCCGCCCAGCACGTCCCGGAGGGCGGGCAGGTCGAAGACGTCCGCCAGGCACTCCCGGTACGTCTCCACGAGGATCGGGAAGCTCCCGTACCGCCTGGCGACGCCGAGCAGGTCGGCGGCCCGCTGGCGCTGCTGCCAGAGCGGCGTCCGTGAGCCCGGCCGGCGGCGCGGCAGGAGAAGCGCCCGGGCCGCGTTCTCGCGGAAGCGCGCCGCGAAGAGGGCGGAGCCCCCGACGGCGGCCACCACCAGGTCCTCGATCGCCTCCGGGTCGGGGAAGAGCGCCTCCTCCACCCCGTCCAGGTCGCCCTCCGGCAGGCGGACGGCGATCCCGTCGTCCGACCAGATCGAGGCGACCTCCTGGCCCAGCCGCTCGCGAAGGCGAGCCTCGATCGCCAGCGACCAGGGGGCGTGGACCCGGCCCCCGAACGGCGTGAGGAGGACCAGCCGCCAGTCGCCCAGCTCGTCGCGGAAGCGCTCCACCACGACCCGGCGATCGGTCGGAAGGGCGCCGGCCGCCTCGCGCTCGTCCTCGAGGTAGGCCACGAGGTTCTCCGCGGCCAGCGCGTCGAGATGGTGCTGTTCGCGGAGCCGGGCGATGACGGTCTCGCGGCCGGCGGCGCCGCGGGCCAGGTCGCCCTCGGCGTCCCGGACGAAGACACCGAGCGCGCGGCCCAGCTCGATCGGCCGGCCGATCGCGTCGCCCTTCCAGAAGGGCAGCTTGCCGGGCTCGCCGGGCGCGGGCACCACGATCACCCGCTCCGGGGTGATCTCCGTGACCCGCCAGCTGCTGGCCCCCAGCACGATCACATCACCGTGCATCCCGGCGCGGAGCTCGTAGACCATCTCCTCGTCGAGCTCGCCGACGCGACGGCCCGGCGTGCCGGCCTCGCCCGCCACGAAGACGCCGAAGAGGCCTCGGTCCGGGATCGTCCCGCCGGAAGTGACCGCAACCACCCGGGCATCCCGCCGGCCCTCCACGGTGTCCGTCGTGCGATCCCAGACGAGGCGCGGCTTGAGCTGCGCGAACTCGTCCGAGGGATACGCCCCGGCGAGCATCGCAAGAACGCCCTCGAGGACCTCGCGGGTCAGCGTCTCGAACGGGGCCGCCCGCGTCACGGTAGCCAGCAGGTCATCGACCGACCAGCGGTCCATGACCGTCATCGCCACGAGCTGCTGGGCCAGCACGTCGAGGGGGTTGCGCAGGATCGTCGTGGCCTCGATCAGGCCCTCCCGCATCCGCTCGGCGACGACGGCGCACTCCAGCAGATCGCCGCGGTACTTCGGGAAGATCACCCCGCGACTCACCTCGTCGATGCTGTGCCCGGCCCGGCCGACACGCTGGAGCCCGCGCGCGACCGAGGTCGGCGATTCGACCTGGATGACGAGGTCGATCGCGCCCATGTCAATCCCGAGCTCGAGCGACGAGGTTGCGACGAGGGCCGGCAGCCGGCCATCCTTGAGCGCCTCCTCGATCGCGACACGCTGCTCGCGGGCGATCGAGCCGTGATGGGCCCGGACCAGCTCCTCGCCGGCGAGCTCGTTGAGGCGCTGCGCCAGCCGCTCGGCCAGTCGCCTGCTGTTCACGAAGACGAGCGTGCTCCGGTGGGCCCGGATCAGCTCCAGGATTCGCGGGTGGATCGCCGGCCAGATGCTGACGCGCCGCTCGCCGCCGCCAACCGGGCCGCCCGGCTGGTCCTCTGGCGGCACTGTCTCGCCGAGGCGGCGCATGTCCTCCACCGGCACAACTACCTGGAGGTCGAGCGCCTTGCGGGTGCCTGCATCAACAAGCGTGACCGCGCGGCCCTCGCCAGCGCCTGCCAGGAAGCGCCCGATCGTCTCGAGCGGCCGCTGCGTCGCCGAGAGGCCAATCCGCTGGAGCGCAGGCGCGCCCGGCGCGCGCAGGCGCTCGAGGCGCTCCAGGCTCAGCGCGAGGTGCGCGCCGCGCTTCGTGCCGGCCACAGCGTGGATCTCGTCGATGATCACGTGCTCCACGCCGCGCAGGATCTCGCGTGCCTGCGAGGTGAGGAGCAGGTAGAGCGACTCCGGGGTCGTGATGAGGATCTCGGGCGGCCGTTTCGCGACGAGGCGGCGCTCCTTCGTCG
>JADGQG010000237.1 GCA_017882025.1 Chloroflexota bacterium | reverse complement strand
GCCGGATTGGTCAGCGCGTCCCAGACCTTGGCCGGGGAAGCGTCGATCGTCACGGTCTTGATCGCCTCGAACCCTCTTGGCACCTGTTGCCTCCGTTGAATCCCCGACCTCCGAACGGCGGCCGCAGGCCGGACCAACGCCTCCGAGTCATCGGAGACTAGGGTGCCATTTCTGTCGGCATCGTGGCCCGGTAGAAGGGGCAGCCGATAACCTGGCGGCGGATTGTGGAGGCGGGGTCCCTGTGTCCGCGCTTCCGGTGCTCGTCGATCGCCCCGACTCCAACCCGCCGAAGTTCGTCGATGAGTACAACTGGGTTACTGTCACGAATGGCCGTCGCCCGACAACGTGCGACGAAGCGATTGGATAGGCCGAGTTGGGGGCTGAGGTCCTCCAGTCGAGTGAAGTGACGACCGGTGTGGTGGTCCGGCTTCGCCCCCGCCTCGACGTGCCCGCAGCGAATGCCCGCCCATTTGCGCCGACGCTCCGGGCCGCCGTGGCTGCTATCCGGCGGCTCCCGCAGCCCGCGGCCGGTCCGGCGACTGGAACCGCGCCTCGAGGGCGTCGACCGTGAGGCTGCGCGTGTCGGCCACGAGCCAGTCGGCGCCCGGCAGGTCGTGCCCGACGCCGACGGCCACCATGCGGGCCGCCTTGATCGCCTCGACGCCGGCCCGCGCGTCCTCGATGCCGACACAATCCTCGAAGCGCACGCCCAGGTGTTCCGCGGCGGCCAGGAAGATCTCGGGATCCGGCTTGCCCTTGACAAGCGTCGCCGGGTCGACGATCAAGTCGATGAGCGGCTCGATCCCGAGCCGGCGAACGACGTCCCAGACGTTGTGGCTCATCGAGGCAATGGCCGTCTTCACCCCCCGCGCGCGCAGCCCGGCGAGGAGGTCCCCGATCCCGGGCAGGAGGTCGGCGGGCGTGATCGCGTCGATGAGCTCCCGGAAGTAGGCGTTCTTGCGCTCGGCCAGGCGGACCTTGTCCTGCAGGTTCTCCGCTCGCCCAGCGTGCTCCAGGATGATGTCGAGGCTCTCCATCCGGCTGACGCCCTTCAGACGCTCGTTCAGCTCACGGTCGAAGGGCAGGGAGACCTCGGTCGTGAGCCGCTGCCAGGCCCGGAAGTGGTGCTCGGCGGTGTCGGTGATGACACCGTCAAGGTCAAAGATCACGCACTCGAGTTTGGGATCCAGGTCGATCGTGGCCGGCTCGCCAGAGACGACCCGCAGCGGCTGCCCGAAATGGCGGACATCGAGCGCGTCGCCGGCTAGCAGCTCGTAGCTCGCCGCATGGCCTGTCAGGGTGACCTGGAGGAGTGCATCGCCGAGCAGCAGGCGGAAGCGGAGCCGGCTCCACGCGTCCGGCAGGCGGGGGGCGAACGAGATCCGACCGTCGTCGTCACGGAGGCCACCGAACCCGTACACGAGCGAGACCCAGGAGCCCGCCATCGCGGCGGCGTGGACACCGTGCGACACGTTGCCGTTGACGTCGTCGAGGTCCATCCGGGCTGTTCGCATGAAGTACGCGTACGCCCGATCCGCGTACCCGAGCTCGGCGGCGGCGACGCTCTGGATGCACGGCGAGAGCGACGAATCGCCGGTGGTCAGGGGGTCGTAGTAATCGAAGTTGCGCTTCTTCTCGGCCATCGAGAACTGGCTCCCCAGGAGGACCTGGGCGAGGACGACGTCCGGCTGTTTGAGGACCTGGTGGCGGTAGATGACCAGCGGGTGGTAGTGCAGGAGGAGTGGGTACATCGAGGCGGGCGTCCTCGCGAAGTCCCACGCCGCCCGGGTCAGGAACGAGTCGTCCTGCGCATGGATCCCCAGCCCTTCGTCGCGCGGGATGCGCATGCGGTCGGCGGCACGGCGCCATTCGGCGACCTCGCTCTCCGCCAGGCCGATCCGGCCGACCAGGCGCTCGTACTCGTTTCGCGCGCCCGCGGCAAGCTCGCCGGCCAGCGCCGCCGCGTAGCGCAGGTGGGCTCGCGCCATGAGGTTCGTGTAGCAGTTGTTGTTGACGAGGGCGGTGTACTCGTTCGGGCCGGTCACCTCGTTGAGGCAGAAGGCGCCGTCCTGCGAGGGGATGTAGTCGCCGAGGTCCGCCCACAGCCGGGCAGTCTCGAAGATCACCTCGGCGCCGCCTTCGAGGAGCAGCGTCCGGTCCCCGGTCGCGGTCACGTACTTGCCGATCGCAAGGGCGATGTCGGCGTTGATGTGGTACTGGGCGGTCCCGGCCGGGAAGTACGCCGACGCCTCCTCGCCCCCGATCGTCCGCCATGGATAGAGCGCGCCGCGCTGGCTCATCTCGGCCGCTCGCGCCCGGGCCCTGTCAAGGATCCCGCAGCGGTAGCGGAGCAGCGCGCGTGCGATCGTCGGCTGGGTATACACGAAGAAGGGTAGGGCGAAGACCTCCGTGTCCCAGAAGTAGTGGCCCTCGTAGCCCTCGCCGGTGAGACCCTTGGCCGCCAGACTCGTGCGGCCGTCGCGGCCCGCTGACTGGAAGAGGCTGAAGAGGTTGAAGCGGACGCCCTGCTGGAGCGCGCCGTCGCCGTCGATCTCTACGTCGGAGACGCTCCAGAACCGCTCCAGCTCCGTTCGCTGCTCCTCCACGAGCCCGTCGAAGCCGCGACCGCGCGCGTCGCTGATCGCCTCGCGGGCCCGGGCCACGAGCGCCTCTTCAGGGTGGTCGAGCGACGTGCAGTAGGCGAGGTACTTCGTGAGCACGATTCGCGCCCCGCGCAGGGCGCTGACGTCCACCGTCAGCGCGACGCCGTCCTCGGCCGCGACAGAGGACGTCCGGGCCGAACCTCTCACGGGCTCGTCGCCCGCGAGGTCATGGTCGGCAGCCGCAACGAGCGCGAGGCGCGTGCTCCGGGTCCGCTGGACCACCGCGCCCCAGGTACC
>JADGQG010000236.1 GCA_017882025.1 Chloroflexota bacterium | reverse complement strand
CGCGTACGCGCTCGGCGCCGTCCGAATCATCCGGTTCGGGGCGCTGGTCCAGCAGGCGAACGCGATCGAATCGCTGAGCAACGTCAACGTCCTCTGCCTGGACAAGACCGGCACGCTCACCGCGAACAAGCTCTCCGTCGAGGAGATCGTCCCGCTCGAAGGCAGCGAGGCGGACCTTCGCGCGCTCCTGGGCGACGTGGTGGCGAGCGCCGCAGTCCGGAACAAGACGGCCGAGGCGATCGCCGCCGCGTGCCCGGGGACCGCCCGGCCGCTCTCGCGCGACGTGGCGTTCTCCTCTGCGAGGAAGTGGAGCGCCGTCGCGTTCGCGCCGGCAGCGGGGCCCGGCGCCGAACCCGGCCAGGTCGGCGTGGTGGCGATGGGTGCCGCGGAGTTCCTCCGGCCCGCCCTCGGCGGCGGGATGGAGGATGAGGCGGCGTGGTCCGAGCTCCGCGCCCGGATCGAGCCATTCACGAGCCGTGGGCTGCGGGTCCTCGTGATTGCCGCGCACGCCGACCCGGGCGGGCTGGCGGGCGATGAAGACGCGCCGACGCTCCCGGTGGGGATGCGCGCGTTGGGCCTGGTCATCCTGCAGGACGAGCTTCGGCCGGACGCCGCGGCGACGCTCGCCCGGTTCGCGGCCGCGGCCGTGACGGTGAAGGTCATCTCCGGCGACGACCCCGAGACGGTGGTCGCGCTGGCCGTCCAGGCGGGGCTCGGGCCCGACCTCCGCTCGATCGCGGGTCCGGCGCTCGATTCCATGGATGACGAGCAGCTGGCGGGCATCGCGCTCGAGACCACCGTCTTCGGGCGGATCACGCCGGCCCAGAAGGAGCGCCTCGTCGACGCGCTCCGGTCGCGCGGCCGCTACGTCGCGATGATCGGCGACGGCGTGAACGACGTGCTGTCGCTCAAGAAGGCGAACCTGGGGATCGCGATGCAGAGCGGCAGCCAGGCGGCCCGCGGCGTCGCGGACATCGTGCTCACGAACGATTCGTTCGCCTCGCTCGCGCCGGCGGTCGAGGAGGGCCAGCGGATCCGCAACGGGATGCAGGACGTCCTGCGGCTGTTCCTCAGCCGGATCACGACGGTGGGCCTGCTGATCGTCACGTCGCTGGTCATCGGGATCTTCCCGATCGACCTGCGCAACGGCTCGGCGCTGGTGCTGTTCACGGTGGGGGTCCCGACGGCGCTCCTGGCTGCGTGGGCGCAACCGGGCGCCCGGGACCACGACTCGCTGGGCCGGACGTTGGCCAGGTTCGTCGTCCCGGCGGCAGTGCTGTCGAGTCTCGCCGGGCTGGCGGTCCTATTCGGCGTCATCGTCCTGCAGCTGGGTGGCCTGGACGCCATCGCCGGACGCGGGTCCGTGGAGCCGGCCGCGCTCGACGCCGCGGTCGCGATCGCCCAGTCCGCGCTCACTTCGTTCCTCGTCTTCGCGGGACTCCTGCTCGTGGTGTTCGTCGAGCCGCCCGCCGCGTGGCTCGCGGTCATCGAGCCGCAATCGCCCGACCGACGGCCGACGATCCTCGCGGGGGGGCTCGCTGCGCTCTACCTGGTGATGCTCGCGATGCCAGCAGGGCGGACCATCTTCGCGCTCCACACGCTCGGCGCTGCTGAGCTCGCGATCGTCTTCGTGGCGGTCGTGGCCTGGGCCGTGGCGCTCCACGCGGTGTGGCGGTACCGAGTCGTCGAACGGTTCCTCGGGATCTGAGCCTCGGGGAAGGGTTGCGGGCCGGACGGGGAGGGGGGCGCCTCTCGCGAGGCGCTGTGCCGGAGGTTCCGGTCAGGCCGGCTCGACCGGCTGGCGGATGAGCGTTCGGAGCCGCTCCGGCGCCGACCGCCGCGGGTCACCGATGTACAGCTCGTGGTGCCGACCGCGTGGGCGAAGGCCGGCGGCGGCGATCCCGGCGTGGAGCCGCTCGATCGTCGGCCGTTCCTCGGCATAGGGTCCAATGTGGAGGACCTGGGCGACCCGGCCTTCTTCGATCGTCTCGATCCGGAGGTTGGTCGCGAGCTCGGGCGAAACCTTCGCTCGTCCGCCGGCCAGCGCGGACTCGAGCTCCTGGTCCGATGCTTCACCGGGCAGCGAGATCAGCAAGGTCCAGCGCCACGTCTCCCGGTCAGGCCCGAGGATCGCGTCGAAGTCCGTCGATCCGTCCGCCGTCCAGAAGAATCCCTCCAGCATCCCCGTCCGACGCTCGACGCCGCGCCGCTTCAGCGCGAAACGGAGCCCGTACGCCGTCGCATACAGGCCGGGCATCCGGGGAGCAAAGGTCGTCTCGCCCACCTGGCCCTCGCCGTCGATCATCACGGCGCGGACCGGCGCGATCTCCAGGAGCCGGACCTCGCCGGGACGGCCCCGGAGCTCGGCATCGCGATCGGCGGGTCGATCGAACGTGGCTGGAGGTGTCATCGGACGCGCTCGGCTGCTCCCATCGAACCGCTCAGGTGCCCAACCGGAGCGTCGGGATGACCTCTGCGCCGAAGACCTCGATGAACTCGGCCTGGTTGCGGCCGACGTTGTGGAGGTGGATCTCGTCGAAGCCCACGTCGATGTAGTGCTGGATGTTCGCGACGTGGACCCCGATGTCCGCCGACATCAGGACGCGGTTGCGGAAGTCCTCCGGCCGCACGAGCTTCGCCATCGCCGCGAAGTCCTCGGGGTTCCGGATGTCCTGCTTCGGGAAGGGCATCCCGCCGTTGGGCCACTCGCGCATCGCGGCGTCGACGGCCTCCTCCTCGGTGCGCGCCCAGCTGACGTGGATCTGGAGGAGCTTCGGCATGCCGGCCGGGTCCTTGCCCGCTTCGCGGGCGCCCTCGTCGAACTTGCCCCAGAGCATGCCGATCTTCTCGTCGGCCGCCCCCACGGTGATCATCCCGTCCGCGAACCGGCCGGTCTTCTTCGCG
>JADGQG010000235.1 GCA_017882025.1 Chloroflexota bacterium | reverse complement strand
AGGTCCGGGCGGGTCGTCGTCGAGAGCAGGCGTGGGCGTCACGTCGTCGGTCATGGAGTCGGAGGTCCTCGGGGGCCCGGCAGGGCATTCGGTTGCGTCACCGTGACGATACGCCGCGACGATCCCCGTCGTCCGGGTCGCACGGCACCCGGCGCGAAGGTCGCGCGGCATCCGGCGCGAACCTCGGGCGGTTTGCCCGGCACCCGGCACGGCCGGCGCGAAGGGCGGGCGGGGCGCGCGGGCCGTCCGGTACGATCTCCCGACGATGGACGACGCGATCCCCGGCCGCGGCCCCGCGACGGCGCCCGACGACCCCCTGGCCCGCTTCCGCTGGCACCCGGAGCCGGAGCTGCTCGGGATCGGCGACGAGGCGGCCAGCCGGGCGGCCCTCGAGCGCCTGGGCGAGTCGGCCTGGCGGACGAGCCTGGACTATCTCTACCGGGAGGGCGTCCGCCGCGGCACGGGCCCGGAGACGTACGCCGAGCTCCGCGCGCTCCACTTCGGCGCGACGGGCCTGCCGGGCCACGCGCCGGCGTCCCCGACCCGTGCCGCGGAGGTGCTGGCGGAGTTCACCGCACGGCTCGCGCCGTACCAGCTCAACCCGTACCACCCCGGCGTCCTCTCCTACTTCACGCCGCCGCCGCTCGCGCTCTCGATCGTGGGCGAGCTCCTCGGCCAGTGGATCAACCAGGGGATCGACGTGTACCAGGCCGGCCCGGTCGGCGCCTTCGTCGAGGAGGAGGTCAACCGCTGGTTGTGCGACCTGGTCGGCTACGGCCCCGCGAGCTGGGGCGTGCTGACCTCGGGCGGCACGATGGCCAACCTCATGGCGCTCACGGTCGTCCGCGACGTCCACCTCGCACGGCTTTCTGCGGCGACCGAGGCTGGGCTGCCGCCGGGCGCAGCGCTCGATCCGGCTCGCCTCGTCGCCGGCGGGGTGACGGCGTATCCGGCCGTGCCGCGCGGCGCAGCGCTCGACGGCGTTCGCGTCTATGCCAGCGACCAGGCCCACTTCTCGGTCGCGAAGGCGCTCGACATCCTGGGGTTCCCGGAGGCGACGCTGCACGTCGTGCCGTCGGATCCGCGGTTCCGGCTGCGCGGCGCGGACGTCGCAGCGGCGATCGAGGAGGACTCCACGGCCGGCCTGCGGCCGCTGGCCATCGCGGCCGTCGCGGGGAGCACGAACACGGGCGCGGTGGATGCCACCGGCGAGCTGGCCGACGTGGCCGCAGCGAACGGGCTCTGGCTCCACGTCGACGCGGCCTACGGGGGCGCCGCGCTCCTCTCGGCGCGCGACGCCGGTCGAGTGCCGGACCTTGCCCGGGCGGACTCGATCACGATCGACCCGCACAAGTGGTTCTTCCAGGCCTACGACATCGGCGGCCTCCTGGTCCGCCGGCACGACGATCTGAAGCACACGTTCCACCGCGAGCCGGAGTACTACCGCCACGGCCACCCGGGCGAGGAGCCGATCCACTGGCACCAGTACAGCTTCGAGGGGACACGCCGGTTCCGCGCCCTCAAGCTCTGGGCGAGCTGGAAGCATCTCGGGACAGCCGGCTTCGGTCGGCTCGTGGAGATGAACGTCGATCTCGCGGCGCACCTCGCGGCCCGGATCGCCGAGAGCGACGACCTCGACGGGATCCCGGACGGCGCGCCGGACCTGTCGGTCGTCTGCTTCCGCCACGTCCCGGGCGGACGGGCCCGGACGGCGGCGCTCGACGCGGCCGATCCCACGGCGCTCGACCGCTACACGGACGTCCTCTGCGCGGCGCTGAACCGCACCGGCGAGGGCTGGCTGTCGACCACGATCCTGCGCGGCCGGACGTACCTGCGGGCGGGGATCGTCAACTACCTGAGCTCGCCCGCGGCTGTCGACTCCGTCCTCGCGACGCTCCGGCGGCTCTCGCCCGCGGCCGCCGACGCTGCGGGTATCCACACGACGTAGGCAGGCGCGAGCCGCGGGGGCCACCGGGGCGCCGCCTCGGTCAGGGCGCGGCGGTCCACCGCGGCGACCGGCCGTCACCGCCCCGTACGCGCGGAATCGCACGTGAAGTCCACACCCCGAGGCCGCCGCTGCCGTCGGTCTCGCCGGCCGGCCGCTGTTGGGAGCACTGCGCCCGCGAGCGGCGCCGCGGCGAGCACCAAGGCCGTGTGCCCGGCGACCCGCGAGCGTTCAGTGAGCCGCTGCGGGACCGAAGCATGCCGCCGTGGGTGCGCGCGCGGAGGGCTATGTGCAGTTCACGTGCGATCCCACAGGTTCGCGGGCCGCCAGGCGACGACGGGCAGCCAGGCGACGGGCAGCCAGGCGGCGATTTGAAGCCGGCCGGCCGAAGTCGCAGGGCCCGGCGGCACGACTCGCTGGCGCCGGGCCACCATGCCGCGGCGGGTTGGAGCGTGCAACCATGGGGGCGATGGGTGACGACGTGCTGACGACATGGGGCGTCCTGCTTGACCACGAGGCGATCGTCGACGTGGAGCGACCCACGTCCGCGGGCGACTGGTTCGCGGAAGGTCGTGGGGCGTTCTTCGACCGCTGCCCGCGACTTCACCATGGCTGTCCGGATCCGACCGAGTGGCCAGGATGCCGGCTCGCCGGCGAACGGGCGATGCACCAAGACCATCCTGCGGCGGACGACCGGGGAGCGGATCCCGATCCCGCGCGAGGTCCGCGACGAGTTCATCGCGATCCAGCTCGCCGCACGGGAGCTCTGCTGACCGCCGAGCGCCGGGAGCTTGGGGACCGCCGGGAGCCCGAGGAGGGCCGGGATCCCGGGACATACGGGAGCCCGGGATCGCCGGGAGCCCCGGGCTCGAGCGGGTCGCCGTGCAGGTCACGGGACGCCGGCCCGGCGGCCGAGGATCAGGCCCGCGATCGCTCCCGGCCGGCCCGCCAGTCCGCGAGGCGATACCACTCCCC
>JADGQG010000234.1 GCA_017882025.1 Chloroflexota bacterium | reverse complement strand
CGCCGGCGTCTACCCCGCGAAGTGGACCGGGCCGACCCTCGACACCGGCACCAACCAGGTCGCGCTCGAGATCCTCGAGCTCGTCCACAACGGGTTCACGCGCTGATGCTCAACGGCGGCGGCCAGCTGGAGCACGCGGTCCTGCGGGTCGAAGGCGGCCCGCAGGCTCCCGCGGACGGCGGCGCGCCCGTCGGCGAGCTCCGCTTCATGTACAACCCGGCCGAGATCACGACGAGCAAGGCCGCGAACTGGAACCGCCCGCCGGCGCGCGGCGCGCGGTCGTCGAGCCGGCCCGAGTATCACGGAGCCGGCCCGCAGAGCGTCCAGATGGAGATCTGGTTCGACGCCTGGGACAGCCCCGACGCGGACATCACGACGAGCGTCAAGGCGCTCCTCAACTGGACCAAGCCAACCAAGGCCTCGATGGACCGCCACGTCCCGCAGCCGCCGATCCTGCGCTTCGAGTGGGGCGCGAGCCGCATCTTCCAGGACTACCGCTGCTTCCTGAAGTCCGTCTCCGCGAAGTACATCCTGTTCAAATCGGACGGCTCGCCGATCCGCGCCAGCTGCACGATCGCCCTCGAGGAGGTCCCGGAGGAGACGCCGGCCCAGAACCCGACATCGGGGTCGCGCGAGAGCCGGCGCAGCGTCGTGCTCGACGACGGCGACAGCCTTGCCGGGATCGCCTACCGCGAGTACGGCGACCCGAACCTGTGGCGCGGGATCGCCGCCTTCAACGAGATCGACGACCCGCTCCGGATGGCCGCCGGGACGCGCGTCCTCGTGCCATCCGTCGTCGAGGCGAAGCAGCTCTCCGCTCGGGAGCCCTGAGCGATGCCCGACTCCCCGATCGCAACGGCCGTCCGGATCGAGGTCGATGGTCAGCCGCTCGATCCTGCCGTGGAGCCCAGCGTCCTGCAGGTCACCGTGGACGACCACCTCCTGCTCCCCGACACGTTCGAGATCGTTCTCCAGGAGACGCCCGGCAAGGACGTGGCCACGAAGGCGCACCTCAAGGTCGGGGCGAAGATCGTGATCTCGGGGAGGGCGCTCCAGGATGACGCGCCGGCGCCCCTCATCACGGGCGAGGTCACCGCGCTCGAAGGCGTCTACCACGAATCCAAGGCACCGACGCTCGTCGTCCGCGGCTACGACCAGGGCCACCGGCTCATGCATGCGCGGCGCTCGGCCGTCTACCGCCAGGTGAAGTACTCGGACATCGCACAGACCATCGCGTCCGGGCTGGGCCTGGAGGTGGGGACCATCGCCGATTCCCGCGACGTCCTCGAGTACGTCCTCCAGGCGGGCCAGACCGACTGGGAGTTCCTCACCGACCTGGCCCGCGAGCGCGGCTTCCAGGTCGCGGTCACGGACGGGAAGTTCAGCTTCGCCCCACCGCCGGATGCGTCCACCGCCCCCGCCGCCGGTGACCTGAACAGCACGAATGCCCTCCAGCTCGTCTTCGGGCAGAACCTGAAGGAGTTCCGGCCCCGCGTGACCGCCGGGGGCCAGGTCGCCACCGTCACCGTTCGGGGCTGGGACATGTCCGGCAGGACGGAGCTGACCTCGGAGCAGCCCACGGCGACCACGAGCGTGCAGCTGCCCGACACGCCGGCCTCGATCGCCGGGATCTTCGGTCTGCCCGGCTACGTGAGCGGGAGCCGGCCGCGCACCACGCAGCCGATGGTGGAGAGCGCGGCGAAGGCCCTTGCGGAGCAGGTCGGCAGCGCCTTCGCCGAGGCGAATGGCATCGCCGCGGGCAACCCGAAGCTCAAGGCCGGGAGCACGGTCAGCGTCTCCGAGGTTGCCGCTCCCTTCGCGGGGAGCTACACCCTCACGCACACCCGCCACATCTTCGACAAGAAGGGATATCGAACCCAGTTCGAGGTGAGCGGGCGCCAGGAGCGGACGCTGCTGGGGCTGGCCTCGGGGAGCGGCGGTGGCAGCGGCCAGGGTGGCGGCATGGCCGGCGTGCAGATCGGGATCGTGTCGGACAACGCCGACCCGTCGGACCTCGGACGGGTCCGCGTCCAGCTGCCGTACCTCGGGCACGACTTCGTCACGGACTGGGCCCGGGTCGTCGCTCCCGGCAACGGCCCGAACCGGGGCCTCGTCTGGCTCCCCGAGGTCCAGGACGAGGTCCTCGTGGCGTTCCACCAGGGCGACGTCAGCGAGCCCTACGTGCTGGGCGGCCTCTGGAACGGCGTCGACAAACCGCCGCCGTTCGACATCGACGGTGACAAGAAGCTCAAGGCCCGCCAGCTCGTCAGCCGAACCGGCCAGAAGATGGTCTTCTCGGACGATTCGGGCAGCGAGGGGATCCTGCTCTCATCGGCCGACGGGACCATCCAGATCCTCGTGGACTCCGCCAACAAGAAGGTCGTGGTCACCGCCGACGGCAGCGGCACGGTCGAGATGAAGACCGGGAGCGACTTCACGATCGACTGCCAGGGTTCCCTGAAGATCAAGGGCTTGGGCGGGGTCGAGATCAGCTCGCCGGCGAGCACCAAGGTGAGCGGCGACGGCCAGCTCTCCCTCGAGTCCAGCGGCGTGACGTCCGTCAAGGGCTCCATGGTCTCGCTGGGCTGAGGAGGACGAACATGGTCAACGACGAGTTCATCGGCGCCGGCTGGGCCTTCCCGCTCCGGACTAACGCTGCCGGCGGGATCGCCCTCGTGACGCACGAGCGCGAGATCGAGGAGAGCATCCGGCTCGTGCTCGGGACTGCCTACGGCGAGCGCCCGATGCGCCCCGAGTTCGGGTGCGGCATCCACGACGAGGTCTTCTCGCCGATCGACCCGTCCACGTTCGGCCGGATCGCGGCTGACGTCCGCCGCTCGCTGCGCCGCTGGGAGCCCCGGATCGACGTGCGCGAGGTGGAGGTCACGCGCGACCCCGACGAGCCCGCGACCCTCTACATC
>JADGQG010000233.1 GCA_017882025.1 Chloroflexota bacterium | reverse complement strand
CCTCTTCCGTGGCCTCCCCGAAGGGGAACGGGCGACGCTCGCGGCCGCCGCGAGCAGGCGCGAGCCGGCGGATGGAGAGATCCTCTACACGGAGGGCGCGCCCGCCACGGACGTGTTCCTGATTGAACGCGGCCAGGTCACCTTGCGCGTCCTTCGGGACGGCCGCCCGGTGATCGTCGGCACGCTGGGTCCCGGCGAGGTGCTGGGTTGGTCGTCCCTGCGCGACGATCCGGTGTCGCTCGCGACGGCCCGCGCGACGGGGCCCGTGCGGCTGGTCGCGATCCCCGCCGAGGCGCTCCTGGCGCTCCTGACCGGTGGCACCCCGGCGGGCCGGACCACGATGCAGCGCCTCCTCGGCGTCGCCGCGGTCCACCTCGCCGCCGCGCGCGAGCAGATGATCCGCCAGGGGCGCGAGGGCGTGATCACGGCCGGCTGAACCGGCCGGTGCTCAGCTGATCGTCAGCACCGGCTGCTGCCGGGCCGCGCGCACGCTCACGCGAGCGGCAACGGTCTTGGCAAGCGCGGTCAGCGCCTGCGCCGCGACACCGGGCTCGCGCTGGGCGACCGCCGGGATGCCGGCATCACCACCCTGGCGAACGGTGATGTCGAGCGGCACGCCGCCCAGGAACTCGACATCGTGCTCGCGTGCAAACCGCTCGCCGCCGCCGCGCCCGAAGATCTCCGTCGCCTCGCCGCAGTGCGGGCAGACGAACGCGCTCATGTTCTCCACGAGGCCGATGACCGGGACGCTCATCCGGGCGAACATCGCAAGCGCCTTCTCCACGTCGACGATGGCCACCTGCTGTGGAGTCGTCACGAGCACCACCCCGGAGATCGGGACGGCCTGGGCCAGCGTCAGCTGCGCGTCGGAAGTGCCGGGCGGCAGGTCGACGACGAGGTAGTCCAGGTCGCCCCACGCCACGTCGCGGAGGAACTGCTGGATCGCGCCGCCGACCAGCGGCCCGCGCCAGACGATCGGCTGGCCGTCCGGGACGAAGAAGGCGATCGAGATGACCTTCACGCCGTAGCGCTCGAGCGGCACGATCTTGTTGTCCGCGTTCGCCTTCGGCACGCCCTCCAGGCCCATCATGAGCGGGATGTTCGGGCCGGTGATGTCGGCGTCGAGGAGGCCGACCGATGCCCCCGCCTGGGCCAGCGCGACCGCGAGGTTCGCGCTCACCGTGCTCTTCCCGACGCCACCCTTGCCGGACGCGACGGCCACGATGTTCTTGACGCCCTCCAGCAGCTGCGGACCGGCAGCGGGCGCGGCCCGCCGGACCATCGCGCCCCACGTGATGCGGGCCTCGCCGACGCCGATCGCGGCGAGCGCGGCCCGGGCATTCCGCTCGATCTCGTCCTTGAGCGGGCAGGCCGGCGTGGTCAGCTCGATCGTGAAGGCCACGTCGGCGCCGTCGATCGTGATCCCCTTCACCATGTTGAGGGTCACGAGGTCGCGGCCCAGCTCGGGCTCCTGGACAGTGCGCAGGGCGTCGAAGATCGCCCCTTCAGTGAGCGTCGTCATCTGGCGAATCAGTCCTTCACGGGGCGCCGGCCGGCGCGAGTTCCAGGCCGCGGAGCAGGGCGCCGGGCGACCGCATCGTACCCTGCCCCCCGAGACCCTGCCCCCGGCCCGCCGCCCGAGGCCGGCGGCCGGATGGCCCGCCCGACACCGGAGTCGGGTGATACCACCGCAGGTGGCGACGGATCTCGTTGCACAACAGGCTTCTGACGACGCAAGACGCGCCGCTGACGAGGAAGCTGAAACGCCTTTCGGTGGGCAATACGATCCGCGCCGGTGTCGACGTTCAGTGACCCCCGGTTCCGACAGCTGACGCTCACGCCCCGTAGCTTCTCTGGAGACTCCGCGGCCTGGTCGCCGCCGGGGAGTGAGCTCTGGCACCCGGCGTCGCGGCCGTCAGGCGACGCTCGTCAAGCGTCGCAGCAGCTCGTCGTGCAGGTGGCCGTTGGAGCCCACGAACGACGGCGCGTCGATCCGGCGGGCGCCGGTCACGTCGGTCACCCGGCCGCCGGCCTCCTCGACCAGGACGAGCGGCGCGGCGACGTCCCAGACGTGCATCCCGCACTCGATCATCGCCTCGGCGGCGCCCTCGGCGACGAGCGCGTAGCCCCAGAAGTCGCCGAAGCCGCGGTCGCGCCAGGAGGCGGCGATCGTCGCGTCGAAGCCGGGCATGAGGCCGGACCCGACGTTCTCCCGTCGGCTGCCGTAGACGAGCTGGGCGTCGTCGATGCGGGTTACCGCGGAGGTCCGGATCGGCCGGCTGGTACCATCGCGCCCGATCGCCCAGGCGCCCAGGCCGCGGGCGGCATGCCAGCGCTCGCCGAGCGCCGGCGCGCTGAGGATCCCCACCTGGAGCTCCTCATCCACCTCCACGGCGAGGAGCGTCCCGAAGAGCGGCACGCCGCGGATGTAGTTGTGGGTCCCGTCGATGGGGTCGATGTACCAGCGGATCCGGGCGTCGCCGGCTTCCTCGCCGTACTCCTCGCCTACCAGGCCGTGATCCGGATGCGTCGCCCGGATGCGCTCGCGGACGAGCCGCTCGATGACCTGGTCCGCCTCCGTGACGAAGGAGCGGTCCGGCTTCGTCGAGGTCGGGACGTCGCGACGGAACCAGCGCAGGGCGATCTCGTCGGCGGCGTCGCAGATGGAAAGGCCCAGCTCCAGCCAGGCCCGCAGGTCGGCCTCGGGGGCACGGCGGCGGGAGGCGCTCCATTCAGGACCGAAGCCGGGAGTTCGTTCCGCGTGGTCGGTCATCAATCCCTCGTGCATTCCCTCGGAGAGACCATCAGCGTACCCACGAGCCGCCAGGGGGTGCTGCCGGTGACCGCCAGTACCCGCCATTCGGATCTCGGCGCAACGCGGTTCACGTCATCGTCCGCGACGAGCGCGCCTGACCCAGGGC
>JADGQG010000232.1 GCA_017882025.1 Chloroflexota bacterium | reverse complement strand
CCCCACCACGCGGCCCGTCTTCGCGTCGAGGGTCGCGAACGGGATCTCCGTGCCGGCCTCCCGTGCGCGAAGCGCGTCGACCAGCCACGCCCGAAGTGCGGCCTCGTCGTCGAGCCGCCCGAAAAGCCACGTCCACGTCGCGGGGTCGGCGGCCGCCTCGAGGAGGCCCGGGACGTGGTGCGCATCGAGCGGCTCGAGGCGGACGCGCTCGCCCTCGAGCACGGGGCTGCGGGTCCAGGCGGCGACGTCGGCCATCGCCGCGAAGTCTACCGGGCTGCCGCGACGACCCGTCCCATCCTATGGTCCAGGTCCCGCCCCGTCGCCCGCGCCGGTCCGCGTCACCGATTGTGCGTTGCTTGACACATAGTGTGTTGTTATGCAAACTATGTGTCTATGAGCGAAGCAACTCCGATCCGACCCGACGTCCAGGCCGTCGTCGACCTCGTCGAGGATGCGACCAGCGTGATGCTGGCCGGTGGCCCGGGCGCCGGCTGGATGGACAGCGAGCTCACCCTCGGCCAGCTCCGGTTCATCCACGAGCTTGCCCAGCGGGACTCCCTCTCGATCGGCCAGGTCGCCGCTCATCTCGGGGTAACGCTCACGACTGCGTCCCAGTTCGTCGACCGGCTGGAGCGGCCGGGCTACGTGGAGCGGGCGCACCGGACCGACGACCGGCGGGTCGTCGAGTGCCGGTTGACGCCCCGCGGCCTGGACCTGATTGCAGGCATGCGGGGCATGCAGCGCGACGGCCTCGCCCGGGTCCTGGGCATGCTCGAACCGGACGAGCTGCGCGACATGGGGCGCCTGTTCCGGATCATCGCCGAGCGCATCTCGGCCATCGCGGCGACGCCCGCCGTCGTCTCACACGAAGAGGTCACTCCCGATGTCTAGCCACGTCCCCCAGCAATCCGGCAGACGCGGGAGGCGATCCCGATGATCGACCCGAGCCTGGCGCTCGCGACCCGCGGGCTCCGGAAGAGCTACGGCTCGCGCCTCGCGCTCGACGGCCTGGACCTGAGCGTCCCGAGCGGCGTGGTCTACGGCTTCCTGGGCCCGAACGGCGCGGGCAAGACCACGACCATGCGCGTCCTGACCGGGCTGATCCACGCGGACGGCGGGGCCGTCGAGCTGCTGGGGCGCCCCTTCACGCGGCGCGACCGGCACCGCCTGTTCGACGTCGGCGCGCTCGTCGAATCCCCGGCCTTCTACCCGTACCTCTCCGGTCGGGACAACCTGCGCGCACTCGCAGCCAGCGGCGCCCCGACTCCCGGCCGGCGGATCGACGAGGTCCTCGAGATCGTGGGCCTGCGCGAACGCGCGTCCGACGCGGTGTCCCGCTACTCGCTCGGGATGAAGCAGCGGCTGGGGATCGCCGGGGCGCTCCTCAACGACCCGGCGCTCCTCCTTCTCGACGAGCCCTCCAACGGGCTCGACCCGGCGGGCATCGTGGCGATCCGGGAGACATTTCGCCACCTCGCCTCGATCGGCAAGACCGTCTTCGTGTCGAGCCACCTCCTCGCCGAGGTCCAGCAGATGGCCGACGTCGTCGGGATCATCGCGGCCGGACGGCTGGTTCGAGAGGGCTCGATGGAGGACCTGCTTGCCTCGGAGGGCGTCGTCCGCGTTCGTGTCCAGCCCGGCGAGGTCGCGACCGCGTCGGCCCTGCTGGTCAGGCTCACCGCACCCGAGCGGGTCACGCCGTCTCCCACCGAGCCGGGCTGGATCTCCGTGCAGGTCGCGCCCAGCCGAACGGCCGAGGTGAACCGGTCGCTGGCCGAGGCGGGGATCTACGCATCCGGCCTCAGCTCCGGCAACGACCTGGAGGAGCTCTTCCTGGCCCTCACCGGAACGATGGGCTCGGCGGACCCGGACGGGATCTTCACGGGGATCGATCCCTCGGCCGGTCGGCTGGCGCCCACCGAGCCGGCGCCCACCGAGGTTCTCTCATGAGGCTGTTCGTCTCGGCGCTCCGGAAGCTGGCTCCCCGGATGGCCACCCTGCTCACGTTCGGCCTCCTGGCCGGCATGCTCGTGCTGATCGACGTTGCCGTGGTGGCGACCCGCGGCGCGGTCGAAGGAGGTCCCGGCCGTACGGGCAACGTCCTCGCGCTGATCACGTTTCCCGGGGCATACAACCAGATCCTGAGCTTCATCCTTGGGCTGGGCGGCCTGTTCGCCGTCATCTACGGCGCCGCGATCGCCGGGTCCGAGTGGACCTGGGGGACGCTCAAGACAGCCGTGGCGCGCGGCGAGAGCCGGAGCCGGTACCTCCTCGCGACATTCGCCGCGATCGCGGTCGTGCTGGCCGTCGGGTTCCTTTTCACCGCCCTGGTGGGCGTCATCGCCGCCGCGCTCGGGGCGAGCGTGGCGGGCATCGGCCTCTCCGGGATGGGCGATCGAGCAGCGCTCGAGGCCCTGCCGGAGCACTTCCTCCGCGGCTGGGTGGCGATCACGGAGACGGCCGCCCTCGGGTTTGCCGTGGCGACCCTGGCTCGGAGCCAGCTGGCCGGGATCGGTGTCGGCATCGCCGTCTACTTCGGCGAGACCTTCGCCGGGCTGTTCCTGCCCGACGTCGTGAAGTACATGCCGTTTCACCTGGCAACCGCGGCCGTCGGTGGCAGCACCGGGTTCGCGCCGGTGCCCTCGTCCACCGGTCCGGTCATGTCCACCGACACGGCCCTCGTGCTGGTCGCCGTCTGGCTGCTGGCTTCGCTGGTGGTCGCCTCCGGCTTCGGGGAACGCGCCGAGATCACCGGCTGACGACGCCGCCCACCTCGCCCGATCCGGGCGGCCTGGCCACCCGGCGGGCCGCCCGCCATTCCCGCCTCCTGCGCCCGGCAGGCGAAACCTGCGCCCGGCAGGCGGTCCGACGCGGTTCTAGACTCACGTCCCGCAGCCGCGGCCCACTCGAGCGGAGCAAGCGTGTCCACCTACC
>JADGQG010000072.1 GCA_017882025.1 Chloroflexota bacterium | reverse complement strand
GGCCAGCGCGTCGGCGAAGTCGAGTGCCAGCTCCGCGTGCGGGCCGCCACGGACGGGGACCAGGATCCGCCGGATCTCGGCCATCGGTCGCTGCTTGACGACCGCGATGTCGCACGGGGACTCGCGGACCACCGCGTCGATCGTGGGGCTGAAGACGGACGCCGTCGGGGTGGGGGCGTCGCCGTTGCCGGCCCCGGCCTTCCCGGCGGCAGCACGTCCGCCGCCCCTGGAGCGGCTTCCCGACCGGCCGCCGGTCCGGCCGCCCCAGCCGAAGATCACGAGATCAGCCTCGAGCTCGATGGCGGCCTCCACGATCCCTTCCGCGGCACGGCGCCCGATCCGGACCACCGGCCGGACGTGCGTCCCCTCCGGGGCATAGTCGAGCACCTTCTGGAGCAGCCGCCGCGCCTGGCGCGCCTTCGTGGCGCCCTCGGAGAGCGGCATCTCCTCCGGGACTTCCACGATGCCGAGCGCGGTCAGCTCTCCGTCGCGCGGATCCAGCAGCGCTGCGCCGATCCGGATCAGCTCCTCGGCCGTGGCCGGGTTCGCGACGGGGATCAGGATCCGGCCGGGAAGCGGCGGCCGCGGGGTCATCCGGCGACCTCGCCGGCGCGGAAGCTCGCCGCCGCGTCCGCACCGTCCGCGGCCGCGCCCGCTCCGGCGCGCGCCTGCTGCGCCGCGTTCCAGCGCTCGACGAGATACGGCTTGCGAAGCTCGAACGCGCGGGCCTGGCGCTCAACGCGCTCCTCCGCGTCGCCCTGGTCCAGGTGGCGGGCCTCCACGATCAGGCTGCCGACCCGCCCGAAGTAGAGCGGCACCAGTGCGGCGACGAGCGTCTCCAGGGGCACGAACTCCTGGTGCGCGGCCACCACGAGGTCGTAGACGATGCCGGCCCACAGCTCGTCGGGGAAGGAGTAGGTGGCCACCGCGTCCGACATCTCGTCCGTCGTGACGTGGTGGTCCGGCCCGGCCTCGCCGCCGAGGCCCAGCCGTCTCCCGGCTGCCTCGGCGAGCCGCCCCGCCTCCTTCGAGATCTCGATCGCGGCGGCCGCGTGGTTGGGCGCGAGCATCGCCTGCCAGGTCGGGGCGAGCGTTATTCGCCCCGCGTCGAACTCCGAGAGCAGGCGCAGCGTGTTGACGTGGAGCGGGGTCGGCTCCACCCGGCGCTCGAAGCCGTAGGCGGGGATCTCGTGGCTGGCGTGGACGTCCAGCCATGCCTCGGGGTGGCGGCCGGCCATGGCGAGGATCGTCCCGACCACCTGGCGGAACATGGGCCCGAGGTCCGCCGAGGGGTCCTTCGGGTCGTGGATCTTCGCGCCGAGACGCGCCTCGCACACGGCGAAGCCGCCGGTGAGCGCGTGGGTCGTCATCCAGATGTCGATCCCGAACCGGCTCACCTCGGGCGTCCAGTCGTCCTGCACGAGGTAATGGCGGACGAGGTCGCCCGAGACCCCGAAGTCGCCCCCGATCGGCTGGCGGATCCGCCTGCCGTAGAGCGCCCGGGTGAGCGGGTAGGTGACCGTGTTCGTGATCGTGCCGTCGTACTTGTGGCGGGCGTAGAGGGGCGTGACGTAGTCGAAGCCGCCCTTGAGGATCGGCCCGGAGAGGAGCTCCACCCACTCGGGCCCGATGGAGCGGAGGTCCGAGTCGACCACGACGAGCGCGCGGACGTCGAGCGCGGCGGCGATCTCGAAGATGGTGCGCAGCGCGGCGCCCTTGCCGCCCACCCCGTCCACCTCGGGATAGGTGAGCGTGAGGCGCTCCAGGCGGTTCGTGGGCCGGGTCAGGAGGATCCGCTCCACGTAATCGGGCGGCTCGGTCTCCGCGACGACGCGCTGGGTCCCGTCCGGCGAGCCGGCATCCGCGTTGACGAGGAGGGGCCGCAGATCCGGGAAGTACTGGACCAGGCCGGCCTGCGCGGCCCGGACCACGTGGCCGATGGTCGCCGCGTTCTTGAAGCTGGGGATGCCGACCATGATGTCGGCGTGTCCCAGCCGCTGGAGCTCGGCCTGGATGGCCGGGGTCAGGAGGGAAGCGGGCACCGACTCACCGTACCACGACGGCGCGGGTTGGCGGCTGGCGGTCGGGGCGCGGATCGCCGACGGGCCGTCAACGGCGCGGCATTGGCACAAGGCACCAGTCATCGTTGGGTGTGCCGGGGTGGTATCGGCTGTTCGCGGCCTTGTATGCCAGCCCGCCGAAGCCGAGCGAGCGCCAGGTGATGATGAACGTGCTGGCAGGTTGCCGGACGTAGGGCGTTCGCCGGACCAGGTTGCCTTCCGCGAGCACGCTCTCCAGCAGCCGCTTTCGCTCCAGGAGCGGGATCTCCACGAGCGATTCGCCGTCGAGCGCGACGAGGTCCACGGCCACGAACGCGATCGGCACGTTCTCGAGGGTTTGCTCGATCTCGTCGATGGTCCGCGCGCCGCCCATCCGGCCGGGACGACCGCGCCCGCTCATCAGCTCCGCGCCCTGCCGACCCAGGAAGAACTGGCTCGTGTGCTCGCCAACCGTCGGGATCTCGCTGGTCACGATCCTGCGACCCTCGCTGGCGCGCGTCGCCTGGTCGGTGAGGTAGCCGTCCACGATGGCGGCGTCGGCCTCGAGCGCGGCGAGCAGCGCGTCCGCGATCGGGGCGTGGTCCGGTGCCAGGTCCGCTCCGGTCGCGTCCTGGATCGCGACGCGGGCTGCGGCGGCGTCGAGATGGGCGAGGACCCGGACTCCCTCCCATGCGGGCTCCACCACGGGGTCCGAGAGGTCCTTGACGCGCCGACGCCCGAAGGCTTGCGGCCGCCACGCGCGCGGATCTGCATCCATGGCCGGGATGATACGCGCCGAGTCACGCGTGCCCGGGAAGCGGGTCCTCGGCACCGTGGGATCGAGCATCTGGTCGGGCGTGGGGACGTGTGCCGCGGCGGTGCGGGATCGCCGGATGCACGAACGCCCCGGTGTGGGCACCGGGGCGTCCAGCAGATGCTCGAATTTGCAGCGGGCGTCGCCCGGCAGGGGATCAGGCGAGGCGGTGGCCCATCTCCACGCAGCCGACGGTGCAGCCGCGTGCGTCGCGACCAGCGTGGCCGGCGAAGTGCCACCAGGTTCGGTCGCCGTCGAACCCGCTGTCGTCGATGCTTTCGCGGGTGGTCAGGCGGCAGCCGCAGGCGTCGCAGACGACGGTGCCCGTCTGGAGGCGGCTCGCGTCGGCAGCCTGCCGCGGCGCGCGAACGTGAGACGAGATGGAGGCCTGCAGGTCGAGTGCGTTCATCGGTTCGTCCTCAGCTCGGCGGTGGCCCGCGGGACAGCGGCGAGGCCGGCTGACCTGCCGCAGGGGGACGGCATCCCGGGAGGCTGAACGTACGCGCGTCCGAGCGCGCCGGTCAGTACCCTCGGAGGCGCGCTTCCGTTTCGATTCGGTTGCAGGGCATCGGTCGGCGCCCCGAGGCCCCGGCCCCGCGCCGCGACCGGGCGGATGCCGTCAGGCGCGGTAGCCATCCGGGTGGGCCTGCCGCCATGCCCATGCCGACGCGACGATCTCCACGATGTCGCGGTGCTGAGCTCGCCAGCCCAGGATCTCGCCGGCGCGGCCGGCGTCTGCCACGAGAACCGGCGGATCGCCCGCCCGACGCTCCCCGAAGGCGTGCGGAATGGGGCGGCCGACCACGGTCTCGGCCGCCGCGAGGACCTCTCGGACGCTGAAGCCGCCGCCGTTTCCGAGGTTGATGGCAAGCGCCCCGGCCCCGACCCCGACGCGGTCGCCCGGCGAGGTTGCCTCCAGCGCCAGCAAGTGGGCGCGGGCGAGATCCTCCACGTGAAGATAGTCACGGATGCACGTCCCGTCCGGCGTCGGGTAGTCGATCCCGAAGACGGTCAGCGCGGCGCGTCCCTCGGCGGCGGCCAGGACGTTCGGGATGAGATGGGTCTCCGGGGCGTGGACCTCGCCGTTGCGCCCGGATGCGCCGGCGACGTTGAAGTAGCGCAGGCTCACGCTCCGCAGCCCGTAGGCGGCGGCGTACCAGCGCAGGGCGCCCTCGAACGTTCGCTTCGTCTCGCCGTACGGGTTGATCGGCGCGAGGACTGCATCCTCGCGAATCGGGACGCTGGCCGGCGTCCCGTAGACGGCGGCGGTCGAGCTGAAGACGAGGCGGCGCACGCCTGCCTCGCGGAGCACCTCCAGGAAGGCAACCCCGCCGGCCACGTTCTCGCGGTAGTACAGGGCCGGGTCCGAGACGGATTCGCCGACGAGCGAGCGAGCCGCACAGTGGAGGACGGCGTCGACGGGCGTGTTCGCCAGCAGCTGCCCGACGATCGCGGGATCACCGTAGCTGCCTTCGACGAGGCGCACACCACCCGGGAGGGCGTCGCGGTGGCCCCTCGAGAGATCATCGAGGACCAGCACGTCGTGGCCGGCGGCGACGAGCGCCTCGACCGAGACGGAGCCGACATACCCGGCCCCGCCGGTGACGAGCACGCGCATCTCAGGACCTCCCGGTGAGCCGGCGCAGGAGGCCGCGTCGTTTCGGGGCGGCCTCGGGTGGGGCGGCGAATGGCGATTGCTGGACGTCCGGCCGCGGCGTCGCGGCAGGTGGGGTCGGCAGCGCCGGCATCGGCGTGGTCGGCGAGGGGCCCTCCTGCGGGATCGCGTCACCGCGCTCGTGGATGACCTCCTCCAGTCGATCGATCATCCGGCCAGCCTGCCCGTTCTCCGGGTCGATCGAGAGGGCGCGCCGGGCGAACCCCAGCGATGCGCGTTCGTCTCCACGCTCGAGCGCGACGCGGGACAGTCCGACCAGCGCGATCGAGTTGGCCGGGTCGTGCGCCAGGGTCTGCTCGTAGATCTTCTCGGCCTGGTCAAGGAGCCCGAGGGCGAGCGCATTCTCCGCCCGGAGGAGCTGCTCGATCACGTCGGTTCGGTCCCGGTATTCGAGCTGGGGTCGGCGGGTCCGGTCGTCGCCCCGTCAGCGGCGGCCAGGTCCCGCGCGAGGGTAAGCAGGCGCGAACGGTCGTTCAGCATCGGGTCGACCACCACCATCTCCAGGAGGCGATCGAGGAGCTGGCCCAGCGCGGGCCCGGCCGGGATCTCGAGGGCCTTCATCACGTCATCCCCGTTGATCGCGAGGCCGGAAAGGTCCAGCGCGACGCGTGCGTCCAGCTGCTCGCGGCAGCGCACCCGCAGTGAATCCAGGCCGTCTACGTCCGGCGAGAGCCCGCTCCCGACGTTGTCGGCCGCCCGGAGGTCCAGGAGGTCCTGGATCGCCGATGCGCCGCAGCGACGAATGAATCGGCGCACGGCCGCATCCGTCCAGCTCGCGTCATAGGCGAACATGTGGTGGCGAACCAGGTTCGCGGTGCCCGCGACCAGGGAGCGCGGAGCGTGGAGCTGGGTGAGCCAGGCCTCGGTGAGCGACGCACCGACCGCGTCGTGGCCCACGAAGTGGCCGTCCGCAAAGGTCGCCGGCTTGCCGACGTCATGGAGCAGCGCCGCCAGGCGGAGCAGCGGCGGCTCGTCGGGGGCGGGCCGGGGCGCGGCGTCGACGGTCCGGCAGGTGTGGTCCCAGAGGTCCTCGCCGGGCACCTTGCCCTGGGGAACGCCGCGCTGGCGTGCCAGCTCCGGGGCGATCGCAGCCAGGAGGCCGGTCTCCTGCGCAAGCCGCAGCCCCTCGGAGGGCACGGGGGCCGCCAGCAGCGTGAGCAGCTCCGCGAGCACCCGCTCCCCAGAGAGGGAGCGCGCCAGCGACGCGTCCACCTCGATCGCGGCGAGCGTGCGGGGCTCCACCGCGAAGCCGAGCGTCGCCGCGAACCGAACGGCGCGCAACATGCGCAGGGAATCCTCGCGGAACCGGGTGGCGGGATCGCCGACCGCCCGGAGAATCCCGGCGACCAGGTCGGCTCGGCCGCCGAACGGGTCGTGGATGGCGGACGGGTTCGCAACGTCCGCACGGGTGAGGGGGCGCGCGCTGTCGACCGCCGGCTCTGCGTCCAGGTCCGTGCCGACCTCTTCGCCGATCGCGAGTGCCATCGCGTTCACCGTGAAGTCGCGTCGGGCCAGGTCGTCGTCGAGACGATCGCCGAATACCACCGCGTCCGGCCGGCGGTGATCGGAGTACGCGCCGTCGCGCCGGTACGTGGTGACCTGGTAGGTCTCCTTCCCGACCTGGATGGCGACGGTCCCGAACCGGTTCTCGTAGAGCGCGCCCGGGAAGAGCGCAAGGAGCTGCTCCGGACGCGCGTCCGTGGCCAGGTCCCAGTCCGCGGGCTCCACGCCGCGCAGAAGGTCCCTGACGCAGCCGCCAACGAGATGCGCCTCGTGCCCGGCCTTCCGGAGCGAGCCCGCGATCGCCCGGACGCCGGCCGGGATTGGGTCACGGCGGCCCGGCGCTGGATCGGCCGTTGGCGCGGGCTCCGCGGCGGGTTCGGGCGGGTCCGGCTCGCCGCTGTCGGGCCCCGGCGCGGGTTCGGGCGGGCTCGTCAATTCTTCCCGAGGAAGAGGTAGTCGCGCCACGGCTCGTTCCGGACGTCCGCCAGGAATGGGGTGAAGATCGAGTAGAGGTCACTGCGAGGCTCGAACGGCACGCGCAGGAGGCGGAAGCGTGCCTCCTCGAGGGTACGGCCGCCCTTGCGGTGGTTGCACACTCGGCAGGCGGTCGCCAGGTTCTCCCAGGTGTGGGTGCCGCCCCGGTGTCGTGGGATGACGTGGTCCAGCGTGAGGTCGGTCCCCTGCCGTCCGCAGTACTGGCAGGTGTGGTGGTCGCGCGCGAGGACCTCGCGCCGGCTGAGCTTGACCCGCGGGCGCGGCCGCCGGACCTGGTGCTGGAGGCGGATCACCGAGGGCGCTCGGTACGCGGCGCGCGGCGTGTGGAACGTCTGGTGGTCGTACTCCACGACCTCCGCCTTGAACCCGAAGACCAGGCGGAATGCCCGCGGCACGTTGCAGACGTTCAGCGGCTCGTAGTTCTGGTTCAGTACGAGCACCACGCCGTCCATGCGGCGCGATCGTAGCAGGCGCGCGCGGCGGGCGAGCCGGTCTGCCAGTGCGTGCCAGCCGGTCCGCGGGCTCGACGCAGCCTCCGCTCGGCCGTTACCAGCCGGCGGCCTGGGCAGTCATTCGGTCGCGGCGCATCCAGACGACGAGCGCGATGAGGAATCGCAGGACCAGGCTGATCCCGTACGACGCGCACCAGACGCAGATCGCGTCGATCACGAAGACCTGCAGGTACGTGAAGTAGGCTTCGAAGGTCACGCCGACCAGGCTGAACCCGTAGTGGGTCGCGAGCAGGCGTCGATCGCCGGTCTTCCACCAGCCCAGCGCCGCGACGAGCAGGATCAGGCTGAGGCCGACCCCGAAGACCGCCACCGGGACGCCGCCGATCCGGCTGTACTGGGAGTTCGCCACCGTCTCGCAGCCCTTGATGGGACCGCAGACGGGGACGCCGCCGCCGAGCTCGACGATGGAGAGGTACGAGGCGACCGCAAGCCCGAACAGGTCGAGCGCGGCGAGGATGAGTGCCGGGTGGATCCGGCGGAGGCGCGCGAACATCCTCCGAGGGTGGCGTCCGCGCAGCGGGTTCGTCATGGGCCGAAGGGCACGGGCTCCCGGGCCGCGTGGCGTGACCCCGGGCCGCGTACGCTGCCGGCATGCTGCTGGGGATCGACCATCTCGTCATCGCCGTGCCGGACCCGGACGCGGCCGCGGCGGACCTCGAGGCGGCGCTCGGCATCGCCGCGACCGGCGGCGGCCGCCACGCACAGGCCGGCACGTTCAACCGGCTCATCTTCCTGGGTGACACGTATCTCGAGCTCATCGGCATCTGGGACCGGGCCCTCGCGTTGGCGCACCCGATCGGGGCTGCGGCGCTGGCTGCCCTCGATGCCGGGGCGTCCGGCCTCGTGACGTGGGCGATCGCCACGGACGGCGCACGTCGCGAGGTCGCGGCGCTGCGGGCGGCAGGCTCCGCGATCGGCGACGCGCTGCCCGGTGAGCGGATTCGCCAGGACGGCGGCGTGATTCGCTGGCACGTGGCCGCGGCCGCGCCGCTCGCCGCCGACCGGCCGCCGTTCCTGATCGAGCACGAGCTGGCCGGCCCCGAGTGGGGCGACGAGGCCCGCCGGGCACGAGCTGCGTTCGTGCACCCGTTCGGCGGGCAGGCGCGGGTCGTGGGCCTGGAGCTGGCCGTGGCGCACCCCGCCGAGGTCGCCGCGGATTTCGCGCGAACGGTCGGGATGGCGTTTCGCCCCGCGCCGGGCGTCGAACCGGGTGACCAGGAGGCGCGCCTGGGCGACCAGTCGATCCGGCTCGTGTCGTCGAGGCCGGGGCCGAGGTCGGGGTCGTCGCCGGGGCCGGGGCCCACGGCCAGCGATCCGACCGCGCGTGTGGGCCTCCGGGCGACGGCCGGCGAGCGCCTGCTCGTCGATCTCTTCGGGGTCCGGTTCGCGCGACTCTGAGGTCGCGGCGGCCGCCCGTGGGCGCAGGGTCGCCCGCCCGTGGGCGCAGGGTCGCCCGCCGTGGTCGCCGCGTCACCCGGAGGCGGGGAGCACCTCGACCGCGTCGCCCGCCGCGACCGGACCCTCGACGATCACCCGCGCGTACCAGCGCGCGTCCTCCGGGTGGATCTTCGGGCTGATCCGCGCGATCTGCCGATCCACGAACCAGTGGGCGATGGTCTGGCATGGAGCCGTGTGCTTCGTGAGCTCGAGGAGGAGCCCGCCGTCACCGATCGCGAGGCGGTCGCCCGGGCCGAGCGCCGGCCAGTCGAGCCCCTCGAGCGTCAGGTTCTCGCCGTAAGCGCCGGGGAACGCGCAGTGGCCGTCCGCCGCGACTCGCGCGAGCGCCTCGACGCAGTAGATCGAGACGGCCTGCAGCTCGCCGCCGTGAACGGGCTCGGGCTCGGCGTGACCGTCGCCGTCGAGACCAAGCCGCCGGACCTGGGTGCCGAGTACCGGCAGCTTCGGCACGCCGCCCGAGGAAACGTTGACCTGGTGAACGCGGCCTGTGCGGCCGGGGACGGTGCTGCTCATGGCCGGGAAGCCTACTCGACGCTGCCCCTCGAAGCCGCCAGCTCGCGTGCTCGCCGCAGCACCGCGTCGA
>JADGQG010000231.1 GCA_017882025.1 Chloroflexota bacterium | reverse complement strand
GGGCGGCGCGGGCGGCGAGCGGCAGTCCCAGCGGCGCGAAGTAGCTGGTGACCGCCACGGCGCGTTCCGCCTCCGTCCTGGCGCCCGCCAGGTCCCCTGCGGCGAACGCCATCCAGGCCCGCGCCAGGCGCTCGTAGGATTCGTATTGCGGGTCCGTGATCGGACCGCGCAGCGCCGCGGCGGCCTCGATGTCGGCGGTCGCATCCTCGCCGCGAAGCGACCGGAGGATCGCGCGGTCGACGTACAGCTCGGTCCAGCTGTTCGTCCTCGCCTCGATCGCGAGCCACTCGTCGAGCGTCGCAGCCGCCCAGTCCCACTCGCCGACCCGGAACGCGACGATCATGGCGTTGCCGACCATCAGGAAGCCGTAGGAGCGCGACCCTCGCCGTCGCGCGATCTCCATGCCCTCGCGACCCAGGGCCAGGCCGGCGGCCGGCTCGCCCCACTGCTGGTAGAACGCCAGGAGGATCCGGGCATTCATCTCGACCTCGAGGTCGTGCGCCATGGCCATCTGGTGGGCGCCTCGCAGGAGCACGACACCCTCACGCGGCCGGCCGCCCGTGAGGAGCGCCGCACCACGACCCATGATCCCGCGGGTCGTCTCGTCGAGGAGGTCGAGGCGCTCCGCGATCGGCAGGTACCGGTCGATCCAGGCCAGCGCGGACCCGAAGTCGTCGAGGCCGCGACAGGCGCGCCCGAGGGACGCCATGACGGCGACGCCGGCAGGCGTCTCCTCGAGATCCGAATACTCGTCCCACGTCTTCAGCAGCATCTGGAGGGCGCGGGCCGGATCGCCGAGGGAGCCGTTGACGGCCTGGGCAAGGGCGGCCTCCGCGAACGCGATCGCCGGACGTTCCCCGATCCGACGGCGCTCGACGACGACCGCCTCCGCGTGGCGCAGCACGACGTCGGAGTCCAATCCCTGCTCCGCGGCCCGGACCGCTCGCGCGTGCAGGTCTGCCCGGTCGGCGGGATCCGTCGTCACCTCCAGGGCCTGGTCGAGGAAGACGAGTGCCTGCTCGTGGGAGCCGAGGGTGGTGGCCCGCTCGGCCGCGGCCCGGAGCGAGATCCGGGCCTGCGCCGCGAGCGCATCCGCCTCGGCACCGTCGCCGGCAAGGCGCTGCGCAGCAAGGTAGTGGCTGGCGAGGCCGCCGGCGAGCTCGTCCGTGGCCAGGCTCTCGAAGAAGCGGGCCGCGGCGAGGTGGCGCACCTTGCGGTCGCGCTTCGAGAGGGTGTTGTAGGCGACCTCGCGAATCAGCGCCTGGACGAAGCCGTACTGCCCGCGCTCGGGTGAGCGCGGGTCGACATCCAGCGCCAGCAGCTCCCGCCGGACCAATCCGCCGAGCCGCTTCTCGAGCTCCTCCGACGCCAGGCCGGAGACCGCGGCGAGCCCGGCGACCGAGAAGCTCTGGCCCAGGACCGCGGCATCCTCGACCAGGCCTCGATCGGCCGGATCGAGGCCATCGAGGCGCGCGGCGATGAGCGCCGTCAGCGTCTCCGGGACGGCGAGGTCGTCGAAGTCGCCGACCGGCTGGTAGGCATCGCCCCGGAGAACCAGCCGGCCCTGGGCGAGGAGCATCCGGACGGTCTCGACCGCGTAGAGCGGGATGCCGTCGGCGCGCGCGACGATCGCGCGGGCCGTCTTCGGCGGCAGGCCCGGCACGAGACCAGCGAGCAGGCGCTCCATGTCATCGGGCGGGAGTGGCTCGAGGGTGATCGAGGTGAACGAGCGCTTGCCCGCGCCCCAGCCCTGCCGGCGCTCGAGAAGCTCGGGTCGGGCGAGCGTGATCACCATGATCGGGGAGGTTCGACTCCAGTCCATCAGGTGGTCGATGAAGTCGAGCAGGCCGTTGTCGGCGTGATGCAGGTCCTCGAAGACCATGACCACCGGGGCCTTTGCCGCGAGCCGCTCGAAGAAGGTCCGCCAGGCCGCGAAGAGCTGGTCCGCACCGAGGCCGGTGTCGAGGCCCAGGAGGGCGAGGAGCGCCGATTCGATCCAGCGGGCTTCCGTGTCGTCGGGAACGTGTTCACGGACGATCCGAGCGACGCCGGCCCGGGTGGTGGCCTCGTCGTCGGTCTCGGCCAGTCCGGCGCGGCCGCGGACCATCTCGCCAAGGGCCCAGAACGTGATCCCGTCGCCGTAGGCCGGGCTCCGCCCTTCGTGCCACCAGACGGGGTCCAGCAGGCCGTCGAGATACTTCAGGAACTCCCAGGCGAGGCGCGTCTTCCCGATCCCGCCGGGCCCGATCGCGCTGACGAGCCGCGACTTCCCCTCGCGCTCGGTGGCGTGGAAGAGATCCTTGAGCTGGCGGAGCTCCTCGGCCCGGCCGACGAAGGGTGCTTCCAGCGACTCCCGTCGATTCCGCCCGCGGCGCTCCGCGACCACCCGGACGGCCCGCCACGCCGGGACCGGCGTGGCCTTGCCCTTGAGAACCTGCTCGCCGGCCGGTTCGAACGTGATCGCGTCGGCCGCCGCTCGCTGCGTCGTCTCGCCGACGAGGACCACGCCCGGTGCCGCCGCGGACTGGAGCCGGGACGCGGTGTTGACGAGATCGCCCGCGACCATGCCCTGGTTCGTGGCGCCAACGGTGACCGCCGCCTCGCCGGTCAGCACGCCGGCACGGGCCTGGATGCCCGGACCGAGGGAGCGGACCGCATCGACGACCTCGAGGGCGGCGCGGACGGCGCGCTCGGCATCGTCCTCGCGGGCGATCGGCGCGCCCCACACGGCCATGACCGCATCGCCGATGAACTTCTCGACCGTCCCGCCGTGGCGAGCGATGACCTCGCGCGCCAGGTCGAAGTAGCGCGTCAGGACCTCGCGGACCTCCTCGGCGTCGCGCTCCGCGGCGAACGGGGTGAAGCCGACGAGGTCGGCGAAGAGGACGGAGACGAGGCGGCGCTCGGCGACGGGTCCGCCTGTCGCCGGGCCGGGGGCG
>JADGQG010000230.1 GCA_017882025.1 Chloroflexota bacterium | reverse complement strand
ACCGCCGGCCAGTCGGACGAGGGATCCGCGTGCGCGACCGAGCCGCCGAGCGTCCCCCAGTTGCGAACCTGCGGATCGCCGATCCCGCCCGCGGCGTCCGACCAGAGGCCGGAACGCTGGACCAGGTCGCTCTGCTCGAGCTGGTGGTGCGTGGTCCGGGCACCGATCTGCAGCTGACCGCCCGCCTCGCGGACGTAGGCGAGATCGTCGAGGTTGCCGATGTCCACGAGGAGCCCCGGCTGCGCGAGCCGGTAGCGCAGCAGCGGGATCAGGCTGTATCCGCCGGCGAGGACCTTCGCCTCGCCCTCGCGATCGTGCAGCAGCCGGAGCGCCTCATCGAGGCTGCTCGGCCTGGCGTAGTCGAAAGCGGCAGGAATCATCGCGGAACCTCACCCTCCCTTCGGGTCACGTGGGTCGGGGACGCCGCGGCGCGGGTTGGCGCCGGGAGATCGCGTGTGACACGGGTTCTGGCCGGTTGCACTCCAATGACGGAATGTGGTGCCGGAGTGTCGCAGAAAACGGGCCGATCGGCATGCGGCGATGTGCCAGATGGGACTTATTGCGCAAACGATTTCCGCGGAGCCAAACGACGGGCCCTTCTCGTCAGGCGCGCGGCCCCCAGCGGACGATCCCGACCCGTGTGTCGATCGACGGGACCAGGCTGACGCTTCCGTCGTCTTCGGACACCATCGTCCGGTCGAGCTCCGCGACCAGGCGCCGGTCGGCGGCCGATCCTGGCACCACGAAGAGCTGGTTGCGCAGCCAGGCGAGGAGCGCATCCCGGGACGCGAAGCCGCGCCGCTGCCGTCCCGCATACGTGATCGCCGGCTCCCTGCCGCGGGCGCGAAGGATCGGCAGGAACTGCCCAAGGGCGGGGAGCTTGGCGCGCTCCTCCCCGTGGACGACCGGCCAGAACGGTCCGGCCGGCGCGGAGGGCACCCGTTCCGCGAGGACGGCCACGCAGAGCCGCTCGGCCGCGGCCTCCATCGCATCCAGGAATTCCCCGATGCGTTCCACGTCGTAGCCGAGGTGGGCGATGAGGACGACGTCGGCCCGTGGATGGCTCCCGGCCCCTTCGTCCAGCGGCCACCGCGCGTGGACCGGTAAGACGTTGCGAATCCCGTGCTCGGCCATGCCGAGCCGGAGCGCCTCCAGCATCCCCTCCGACGGATCGAGCGCAATGACCTCCCCGACCCGGAGCGCGAGCGGGAGCGCGTAGCGGCCCGCCCCAGCCCCGATGTCGAGCCAGGTCTCGCCGGGCCGCGCGATCTCGACGAGCAGGTCCAGCGTCGGGTCGTCCGAACGGTGCGGGTCGGCCACGAAGAGCCCCCGGACCGGCGCGTAGAAATCGCCCGGCTCCGGCGCCTCGCGCACGCGCTCCGACTGCTCCCGGTTGGCCCGAACCCGTGCGGCCCACGCGTCGACAAGCGCATCAGCACCGAGTGCGGGTTCGGCGGCGGTCACGTCAGCGGTACCGGCGTCGACGCCAGGTGGGCCAGGTCGGCGGGCGTGTCGACGTCGGGGTTCGCGCCGCGGACCGGCACGCGGACGACCGTGCCAGGGGCCGCGGCGAGCAACGGGCCAAGGCCGCGGTCGCCGGTCAGCCGCGCGACGAGCGGCCAGCCGGCCGGCAGCAGCAGGACCGGGTTGGGCGCCGCATCCGCTTCGTACTGGGGCATGACGGCGACCGCGCTCGCGGGCGTCACCGCGTCGCACAGGGCGCGCAGCACCTCGGCCCGGACGCGCGGCTGGTCGCCGAGCACCACGAGCACCCCGGCCGGCGCCGGAGCGGCGGTGGCCGGACCGAGCCCGATCGCGAGCGAAGTGGCGAGCCCGCGCTCGGGCTCCGGGTTGACGACCACGAGGACCCGGTCGAGCCCTGCGGGCTCGTCCGCCCGCAGGGCAGACACGACAGCCGCCGCGTCGCGCCCGAGCACGACGACCACGCGCCCGACTCCCGCCTCCCGCACGGACGCGAGCACATGCGCAAGGAGCGGACGCCCGTCGAGGGACGCCCGGATCTTCCCGCCGCCGAAGCGCGAGCCGGCGCCCGCGGCGAGGATGACGGCCGCGGTTTCGGCGACCGGGATCACGCCGTCGTGACCGCGGGCGCCAGGGCCCGCATCGGGACGCCGGATCCTCCGTACCGCTCGGCGACGACCTCTGCCATGATCGCGAGCGCCGTCTCCGCCGGCGCGCGCCCACCCAGGTCGAGCCCGATCGGGCCGCGAAGCCGGGCCAGCTCGGCATCAGTCACGCCGGTTGCCCGGAGGCGCGCGCGCCGATCGGCCTGAGTCTTCTTCGAGCCGACGGCGCCGACATATCGGCAGCCGCGCCGGAGGCCCTCGACGATGGCCGGCTCGTCGAACTTCACGTCGTGGGTGAGCACGGCGACCGCATCCGTTGGGCCGAGGCCGATCTCGTCGGCCACCTCGTCGGGCCATCCCACGACCAGGCGGTCGACGTCGGGGAAGCGCTCGGGGGTCGCGAACGCGGCCCGCCCGTCCACGACCACGGTCTCGTAGCCGAGCTCGCGCGCCATCCGCGCGAGCGGCATCGCGACCTGGACCGCCCCGACGATCACCAGGCGCGGCGCCGCCGGATAGCCCTCCAGGAAGAACTGCCGCCCGGCGGCCGTCACGGTCGCCGAGCCACCGCGCGCAAGCAGCGTCCGCGCCGCCTGCGCGATCGCCGCGTCCGCCTCCGGCAGGCCGGTCGTGCCCGCGAGGCTCCCGTCGTCGGCGACGGAGAGCGACCTGCCCGGCGGTTCGCCGGCCCCGGGCGGATGCGGCCCGAATGCGGCGGGGGGCGCGTCTGCGGGGAGCGGGATCACCACCACCGAGCCGGCGCGCAGGCCGGCCGCGGCCACCACCTCCGGCCTGACGTACGGCTCGACGAGGACGTCGATCGTGCCGCCGCAGGCGAGGCCCACGTCCCACGCCTGCTCGTCGCTG
>JADGQG010000229.1 GCA_017882025.1 Chloroflexota bacterium | reverse complement strand
CCGGACAGCCACATCGCGCATGCCTGGCCCGCGGTGACCCCGGAAGGCCACGCCGCCGAGGTGCGCTCGGTCCTGGCGGCGGCGAAAGCGCAGGCCGCGAGCTGAGCTCGCGTGGACGAGACACGGCTTCGACCGCGGGGAACGACGAGCGTGACGTCGCGCCAGCCGATCGCGTGCGGGATCTCGCGCGTGCCCGCGTGCGCGGTCGCCTGCGCCGTTCGATGACGCCGGATCCGCCGGCCAATGGGGCGGTCGTCACGGAGCACGCCTGGCGTGCTGCGCGCTTCATGGTCATCGTGGCGCACCCGGACGATGCCGACTTCGGCCCAGCCGCCACGGCGTCGAAATGGATCGACAGAGGTTCGGTGGGCCGGCTCGTCTGCTGCACGAGCGGCGATCAAGGCGGCGAGGACGCCGCGCTCGACCCGCTGGAGCTCGCAGCAACGCGCGAGGCCGAGCAGCGCCGTGCGGCGGCCGTCGTCGGCTACGACGATGTCCGGTTCCTCCACCAGCCGGATGGGGCGCTCGCCAACGAGCTGCCGCTCCGTGAGCTGCTCGTCCGCGAGATCCGCGAGTTCCGGCCGGACGCGGTCCTGACCCACGACCCCGAAGTCCTCTTCTACCGTGGCGCTGGCGTCAACCACGCTGACCACCGTGCGGCCGGCATCGCTGCCGTCGACGCCGTCTATCCTGCCGCCCGCAACCCGATGGCATTTCCGAACCTTGCGCGGGCAGGGTTCGCCGCGCACCCGGTTCGCCGGCTCTACCTGTTCTGGCCCGGCCAGCCCACGGCCTGGGTCGAGGTCGGCGCCACGGTGGACCGGAAGATCGAGGCGCTGCGCTGCCACGCGAGCCAGTTCACGGTGGACGCCGCCTTCGAGCAGCGGATGCGCGACTGGGCTGCCGAAGACGGCGTGGCGATCGGCGGCCCGGCGGCGGAGGCCTTCCGCCTGATCGTCATCGACGACGACGACCAGGCGCAGCTCCCGGAATAGGTCCTCAGGGGGTGTCGACGAGCAGCGGTCGCACGCGGCCCCACGCGTTCCAGAGCTCGGCGAGCGGCTCCGCGCGGCGCCCCAGCAGGTCCACCATCTCGCCCATGGTCAGGCCGCCGGCCGCATCGGCGAGATAGCGTCCGGCGTCCACTCTCACGTCGCGGAAGAGTGCAGGCATGTCCGCCTCGGTCGGCCACCGCCGGACCCGCATCGGGTCCTCGCCCGCGTACCCGAGCGCCAGCGACAAGTCGCGCTGGCTGGGCACGCGTCCATCGGCGAAGCCACCCAAACCGTCGAAGCGGTACCCGAGGGCGGCCATCGCCGAGGCGATCTCGCGGCACTCGGACTGCGTGTACGGTCCCCAGAACACGTGGTCCTCGGGGAATGAGAGCGCCGATGCATCGATCGCCCGGGCCACGATGGCGTCGACGAGGTCCGAGACGAGGAGCTGCCAGCGGCGCTGCCCGTCGGGATCGCTGCCCCCGAGCCGCTCGACGATCGAGCGCATCGTCGCCCGGTCGCCGCGGAGGAGGCGCAGGATCGCGACGTCCTCGCCGGCGGCCGCCGGCATCTCCACGGCCGCCTCGTCCCCCGGCGCCAGCTGTGGCGACGTCGCCGGGGTGACGGGCTCGGGAGCGGCCGACCCTAGGCGCTCGGCCTCCTCGCAGCTGGCCAGCGCGATCCGCGCGTTCCGGCACGCGTCGGCCGCGTTCTCGCTGCGGATCCGCGCGACATCGACGTCCAGCCCCGCCTTCTCGGCTGCCCGGAGGAGCTCGACCTCGAGGCCGGCTTCGCGAGACATGATCAGCGCCGCCTCGCGGCTGCGGGCGTTGATCCTGTTGATCTCGCGCAGCCAGGCCGCCGCGGCCGCCTCGACGGCCGCCCGGTCCTGCCCGGCGAGCCTGCCGCGGCGGAACTGCGCCTGGGCCTCGTCCTTCGCTGCGCGGATGGCGCGCGGATCGACCGCCGCGGCCGCCTGGTCGCGGCGCCCCACGTGCTCGTCGTAGGCACGCCGTGCAGCGCGCGCGCGTTCCCGGGCTGCGCCCGCCACCACGGCCATTCGATCCGCGTGAGCGCATGTCTCGTCCGTGCTCGTACGCTCTGCCGCGCACGGATCGAGCGGCTCGGCGTGGGCTGTGCCAGGCCCGCTCCCGAAAGCGGGGGCGAGCGTCGAGCTCGACCTCGAGGCCGGCTCCCGCGTCGGCTCCCGCGTCGCGGGACCGAACGGCCGTTCAGTCGCCTGCGTCATCGGCGCGAAGACGTCGTCGCGCCCACGCACGAGCTCCGATGCCAGGAGCGGCGTGGAGAGGGTCGCGGCACGACCCCCGGCAGGACCGGCGGAGACCGTGACGCGGACCTCGCGCTGTGCGGCCGGGCGTGCCCGGAAGACTTCGATGAGCGCGCCGCCGGCGAACAGGCCGAGCGTGAGGCCACAAGCCAGGAAGACGAACTCGCTGGGGCTCACTGGACCTTCCTCGGATTGATCCAATTGGTCGGCGTGACGATCGACGAAGGACGCGGCCGCCAGACGAGCGTAGCTGCGCCGTCGCGGCGCGTCAATCAGCGCAGCGGCGCGCCACTCGGCCGCGGCCGCCACTCGGACTCGGCCCACCCGCCCCGCACGCGGGGAACGAGGGCCTGCAGGGTCCGGGTTATCGGCTGAGCCGATCGTCCGGAGCCGTGGCGTGCTCGGAAACGCGACCAACCTCGGGCAGATTCAACCGCGTTTCCACGCTCAGCGACAACGATCCTGATCGTGCCATCCGATCATGGGGTCGCGATCCGGGTCCCCTGAGTCCCCCGGGCGCCCGAGAGACTCGGCACCCAGAAGGGGATGCTTCCTGCACGCCCGCCATGCGCCCGCGGCACGCCACCATGCGCCCGCTCCGGAGGCGCCCAGCGACCAGCGTGCCCGACCACGCCCGGCGGCACCGCCTCGCGGTCCCGTGCGTGCACTTA
>JADGQG010000228.1 GCA_017882025.1 Chloroflexota bacterium | reverse complement strand
GCGCGGCGACTCCGGCATTCTGGGTCCGGGCCGGCTTCCGGGTCGCAGTGGACGACGAACGCTTCCCGGTAGTGCGCCGCGAACTCTGAAGGGCGCGGCAGGCTACCCGGACTGGCGACCCGTGAGACCCGGAGCCGGCGACTGTTTTGAGACCCGGCGACCCTGCGACCCCGTGATCGGATGACACGATCGGATTCGTTGTCGCGGAGCGTGGAAACGCGGCGAATCGTGGTTGGCCGCGTTTCCGAGCGCGCCACGGCTCCGGACGATCGGCCCAGCCGATAAGCGAGGCTCTGCCAATAGCCGAAGCGCGGCAGGCCATCGTTCCCCGGGCGCGAGGCGGGCGGGCGGCACAGCGGGCGGGCGGCACAGGCGGTGGGATGCACACGTTGCGGCATGATGCGCTGTGCGACCTTGACGAATGGTCGTACCATGGACGGATGACCGGTCGTACCATTGGTCCCACCAGGAAGAGGGCCGCCCGCGAGGCGACCTCGCCCTATGGCAGCGAGCTGGTTGACAAGGTCTCGATCAGCCTGCCGCCCGCGCTCGCAGCCCGCGCTCGAGAAGAGGCCGGCCGAGACGCCACGTCGCTGAGCGCCATCGTGGCCGCTGCGCTCGGCGAGCGGTTCGACCGCGAGGACCAGGCGGGGCTGGACGCCGCGTTCGACGCCGACCGCGAGGAAAGCATCCGTGCGGCGGAGGCGTTCCTGCCGTACGCGGCGGCGCTGCTCGCCGAGGCGGAGTGGTGAGCATCGGGCGCGCCGTCCCCCAGGTCGGCCCGCGCAAGGGCGACATCTTCGTGGTGGAGTTCCCGGATGTCGGCGGCCACGTCCAGGCGGGACGCCGGCCGGCGGTGGTCGTGCAGGCCGACCACTTCTCCCGGTCCGGCACGGTCGTGCTGTGCCCGATGACCAGCTCAGCTCCGGCGGACGACCACCCGAGGCCGCACCGGGTCCCGGTCGCGCGCGCCGAGTCCGGGCTGGATCGCGATGGCTGGGTGAAGGCCGACCAGCTTGTGACGGTGCCCGCGGCCGTGCTCCGCGGGCCCGTCGCACGCCTTGCGCCGGCGGCGATCGACCGCCTCGACGTCGCACTCCGGTTCGTGCTGGACCTCTAACGTGCAACGAGGGTTCGCGGGGTCCGCAGTCGGTTCGCGGGCCACATTCGCCTTGTCGGCCGCGCCCTCCTCAGCCCAGGCCGCGGCCCCGGAACGCGTTCGCGTGGGCCGGGAAGCCCTCGTGGTCGGCCAGCGCGGTCGTCGGGCCGGCCAGCCCGGCGAGAGCCGCCGGCGAGAGCCGCGCGATCGAGGTGGTCGTCTGGAACGTGCGCGCCGTGACCCCGCCGTTGATCTGCGCGTAGCCGCCGGTCGGGAGCGTCGCAGGGATCCCGATCGTATAGCTGCTCGCCCCGATCGGCGTGTTCTGGCCAAGCAGGGCCTCGCCGGCGTAGCGGAGTGATCGGAGTGTTGCTTCCGTGTCGGCCGTCGCGATCTGACAGTGCTCCGCTGCGTACTCGTTGGCGAACGCCAGGGCCCCGTCCATCGTGTCGAAGAGAAGCACGCCGCCCAGGTCGCCCAGGACCGCGGTCGCATACGCCCGGCGCGGCTCCGGCAGCGAGGCTACCGCGTCCGCCACCGCGGGCTCCAGCGCGGCCGCGAGGGCCGCCGAATCCGTCACGACGAGCGCCGCCGAGTCCGTGCCATGCTCCGCCTCGTTGACGAGGTCCAGCGCCAGCCGATGCGGATCTGCGGTCGCGTCCGCGATCAGCAGGCTCTCCGACGGGCCGCAGAGCATGTTCGTGGCGGTGCCGTACCGCTGCGCCAGCACCTGCGCCGCCGTCACGGCGGGGCTCCCCGGCCCGACGATCTTGCGAACCCGCGGGAATATCGCAGTCCCGAACGTGAGTGCCGCGATGCCGGCCGGGCCGTTCGCCCGGAAGACGTTCGCCAGGCCCAGCTCGTGGGCCGTCGCCAGCGTCGCGGGGTCGACCGCGCCGGTGCCGGGCATCGGCGGGACCAGCACCGCGATCTCCGACACGCCCGCCACGACGGCCGGGGTGCCGATCTGGCACAGGACGGACGGGAAGCTCCCCTTGCCGGCGGGCACGTAGAGCCCGGCCGACGGGATCGGGGCCACCTGCTCGCCAACGAGGAATCCCGGCCGGACCTCCTCGCGCCAGCCGGTCGCCGTCGCCCGGACCTGGGCCTCGTTGAAGAGCCGGCTGTTGCGGATCGCCTCGCGGATCCCGGCGAGCAGCGCCGGGCTCGTCGCGGCATGGGCCGCGGCCAGCTCGTCGGGCCGGACGCGCAGGTCGCCGGGGGCAATCCGGATCCCGTCGAACCGCTCGGTCGCCTCCACGACAGCCGCGTCGCCGCGCGCCCGGACATCGTCGAAGAGCCGCTCGATCGAGGCGACCAACCCCGGTTCGAAGATCGCGGCGGTGGATCGGGCCAGCAGGCGCGCCTGCTCGGTGGCGTCGAGCGCGGCCCAGCGGCGAACGGCGAGGATGCCCATGACCGGGAGCGTAGCGGATTGACCGACCGGACCGTGGAGCTCAGGCGTGCCGCCGGGCGAAGACGATCCGATCGCGCGACACTGTTGCCATGACGACGACTCCCGGCGCTACCGGCGCCCCGCCCCTCCCGGGGGCCCGACCCGTCCGCGCACCGCGCGGCACGCAGCTCTCCTGCCGCGGCTGGCAGCAGGAGGCGGTACTCCGGATGCTCATGAACAACCTGGACCCCGAGGTCGCCGAGAACCCGGACGCACTCGTCGTCTACGGCGGGACCGGCCGGGCGGCGCGCTCCTGGGAAGCGTTCGACGCGATCGTCCGCGAGCTGCGCGCGCTCGCCGACGACGAGACGCTGCTCGTCCAGTCCGGCAAGCCGGTCGGCGTCTTCCGGACCCATCCGTGGGCGCCCCGGGTCCTGATCGCGAACTCGAACCTCGTGGG
>JADGQG010000227.1 GCA_017882025.1 Chloroflexota bacterium | reverse complement strand
CCCGAATCCGGCCCGTTGCCCGCGGGCGATCTCCGGGCGGCGCTCGCGGCGCTGATCGCCGAGCCGGACCGGGTGGAGGCCGTGACGGTCGACGGCATCCCGGGGCTGGCCGGGTGGCTCGCGGAACGTTCGGCTGTCGGCGTCGCCGTGATCCTCGACGACCCGCGGCCACGGAAGGGGCACGCGCTCGCGCTCGCCATCGCGGGCGAAGATGGCCGGGTCCTCGTCGCGGACGGCGGGGAGGCGTCCGACGCGCTCCGCCGCGCCCTCGAGGCGGCCGAGGTCCCGCTCGTGGCGCACGAGTCGAAGCCGCTCCTCGTGGCTCGGCTGGCCGAGGACCCGGACGCAGTGCCCACGCCGGTCGCGTTCGACACGCAGATTGCCGCGTATCTCCTCAACGCGTCGCTGCGGAGCCAGGCGATTGCCGATGTCGTCGCCGAGCGGCTCGACCTCGTGTTGCCGCCCGCCGCGGCGGGCCTCCCCCCGTCCGCCCGGGCCGGTCTGGAGGCACTTGCCGCGCTCGCCGTCCGGGAGCCCCTCGCCGCCGCGCTCGCGGAGGGGGCGCTGGACCGGCTGTTCGCCGAGCTCGAGCTGCCGCTGATCCCGATCCTCGCCCGGATGGAGGCGACGGGCGTCGCGATCGACCTCCCGGCGCTCAGCCTCCTCGACGTGGAGTTCGCGGGCGAGCTGGCGCGCCTGGAGGCCGAGGTCTTCGTCGACGTGGGCCACGAGTTCACGCTCGGGAGCCCGAAGCAGCTGGAGCAGGTCCTCTTCTACGAGCTCAACCTGCCCAAGGGGAAGCGCACCAAGACCGGCTTCTCCACGGACGCGTCGGTGCTCGAGGAGCTGCGGGCCGCCCACCCGGCGGTCGGGAAGCTCCTCGACTGGCGCCTCTACTCGAAGCTCCGCAGCACCTACATCGCCGCGCTCCCTGAGCTGCTCGCGGACGACGGCCGGCTGCACACGACCTTCCACCAGGCGGTGGCGGCGACGGGACGGCTCTCCTCCTCCGACCCGAACCTGCAGAACATCCCGATCCGGACGCCGCTCGGGCGCCGTATTCGCCGGGCGATCGTGGCCGGCGCGCCGGACGTGACGCTCGTGGCGGCCGACTACAGCCAGATCGAGCTGCGGATCCTGGCCCACGTGTCGGGCGACGCGCACCTCCGCGAGGCGTTCCTGGCCGGCGCGGACATCCATCGCGACACGGCGGCCCTCGTGCTCCACAAGGAGCCCGCCGACATCACGCCGGACGAGCGCTCGATGGCCAAGATGGTCAACTTCGGGATCGCCGACGGCATGAGCGACTTCGGGCTCTCGAGCCGGGCGAACATCCCGCGCGCGGAGGCGAAGGCCTTCATCGACCGCTACTTCGCGACGTACTCCGGGATCAGCTACTACATGCTCCACATCAAGGAGACCGCGCGCCAGCAGGGCTACGTCACGACGCTCCTGGGCCGGAAGCGGGAGATCCCGGAGCTGCGTGCGACGAACCCGTCGCTGCGCGGGGCGGGGGAGCGGATGGCCATCAACATGCCGATCCAGGGGACCGCGGCCGACATCATGAAGATCGCCATGATCCGGGTGGACCGGAGGCTTCGCGCCGAGGGATTCCGGGCGCGGCTGCTGCTCCAGGTCCACGACGAGCTGCTGCTCGAGGTGCCCCGCGACGAGGTCGCGCGCCTGGTCCCGGTCGTCCGCGAGACGATGGAGGGCGCCCTTGCGCTCGACGTCCCGCTCACCGTGGACGTCAAGACCGGCGATGACTGGGAGTCGATGACGGTCGTCCCGCGCGATCCGGGAGCTTGACCGGTCGATGCCGGAGCTGAACGTGGCGCGCCCGAACCGCTTCGTCGCCGTCGACCCCGACGACCTCGCGCGGGTCCCGGAGAATGCCGGTGCCGTCGCCGTGCTGGGCGCCCTGGCGAGCCCGCAGCGGGTGGACGAGGCGCCGCCGTGGATCGTGGGCGGGTTCAGTGTCGGCGTCCACCCGGACCTCGTGGTCCACTTCTTCGCGATCGCCGAGGCGACCGGCCGGCAGGCGCGCTTCGTCTACGGGCGCCCGGCTCTCATCGACCGCGAGGACCGTCTCCTTGCCTACGCGAACAACATGCACGACCTCTACCTCCGGCCGGGACGCGCCGGGCGGGACGCGGCCATGGCGCACGGCGCAGAGCCGCGCCCGAGGATCGGGCCCGACTGGCTCTGGATCGACGCATGGCCCGTCGACGTCCCGCGCCCCGATCGGGTGGGGATGATCGCCGGCTGGCTCGGGGCCGTGGCGGATGCCTGAGCTGCCCGAGGTCGAGACGGTCGCCCGCGATCTGCGCGGGCTCGTCGTCGGCGCGACGATCGTGGGAGCCGCCGGCGACTGGCCGCGGCTGATCGCCTCGCATGCGTCCATCGCCGCGTTCGGGGATGCGGTCGCGGGCCGGCGCATCGAGGCCGTCGGACGGCGCGCGAAGCTGGTCGTGGTGGAGCTGTCGGGCCATGCCGCGCTCACGATCCACCTCAAGATGACCGGCCAGCTCTTCGTGGTCTCGTCCGGCACGCCCGCCGACCGACACGTCCACCTCGCCCTTGCGCTCGATGACGGCCGCGAGCTCCGGTTCCGCGACATCCGCAAGTTCGGCCGGGTGGGGCTCTGGCCCCGCGATCCGCTGAGCGGCGCGGTCCTCGACGCCGAGGATGGCGGCGAGCTGTTCGCGGGCCACGGGCCCGAGCCGCTCGACGACGCGTTCACGCTGCGCGCGTTTCGAACGCGGCTGCGAGGCCGCCACGCGCGGCTCAAGCCGCTGCTCCTGGACCAGGCGTTCATCGCCGGCATCGGCAACATCTACGCGGACGAGGCGCTCTGGCGCGCAAGGCTCCACCCGCTGCGGAGGGCGGCGTCCCTTCGTCCGCCCGACGAGGCGCGCCTCTACCGCGACGTCCGCGCAGTGCTCATGGAGGCGATCGAGCGACGCGGCTCGT
>JADGQG010000226.1 GCA_017882025.1 Chloroflexota bacterium | reverse complement strand
GGCGCCAAGCGTGGCGCCAAGCGTCGCCGCGTCGCCGAGCGCGGAGGCCAGCGTCGCCGCGTCGCCGTCCCCGAGCCCGGCCGGCCTGGTCCCGCCCGACCGGATCAAGACGGCGGGCAAGCTGATCTTCTGCAGCGACGTGAGCTACGCGCCCGAGGAGTTCTTTGCCAAGGACGGCACGACCGCCCAGGGCTCGGATATCGACATCGCCGGCGAGATCGCCCAGAAATGGGGCGTCACCGTCGAGATCGACAACACCGGCTTCGACTCGATCATCCTCGCCCTCAACGCCAAGAAGTGCGATCTCGTCATCTCCGGGATGAACGACACGGCCGACCGTCAGAAGCAGGCCGACTTCGTCGACTACCTGAGTGTCGGCCAGGGTCTCCTCGTCCCGAAGGGCAACCCGAAGGGCATCCACACCCTCGATGACCTGTCGGGCAAGAGCGTCGCGGTCCAGCTTGGGACCACCAACCTCGATGCATTGAACGCCAAGAACGCCGAGCTGAAGACCGCGGGCAAGCCGGCCATCGACATCCAGGGCTTCAAGGCGGACACGCAGGCATTCGCCCAGCTCGGCCTCGGCCGCGTTGACGCGTACTCGACCGATTCGCCGGTCGTCGCCTACTACAACAGCCTCCCGGCGAACGCCGGCAAGTACGAGATCGGCGGCCAGCCGATCGCTCCGGCGGTCATCGGAATCGCCATGCGCAAGGACGACACCGGGATGAAGGCCGCCGTCCAGGCGGCCATCGACGCCATGTACGCCGACGGGACGCTCAAGGCTATCGTCGCCAAGTGGGGCATGACCGACGCGGTCGTCTTCCTGAAGTAGGGCATCGCGGGGCGGCCGCCAGCCGGCGGCCGCCCCCTTCATCCACCGGGAGAAGCGCGCATGAAGTTCGACCCGGCCGAATTCCTGAACTTCACGTTCACGTGGCGGGACGTGCTCATCGGCGCGATCATCACGACGCTCCTGATGGCGGTCGTCGCCCAGATCATCGGCGTGCTGCTGGGCCTCATCGCCGCGCTCGCCGGCCGGTCGCGCAACCCGCTCGTCAAGGCGATCTCCGTGATCTACGTCTGGTTCTTCCGCGGCACGCCCGTGCTGGTCCAGATCTACCTGCTCTACTTCGGCCTGCCGTATCTCCTCGGGATCGATCCGTTTCCGAAGCAGTACGGCAGCCTCCCCGAGCTCATCGGCGGCGGTTTCGTGGCCGTCACGCTCGCCCTCGGAGTCAACGAGGGCGCCTACATGAGCGAGATCATCCGCGCGGGCATCCTCTCGGTCGATTCGGGCCAGGCGGAGGCAGCCAAGTCGCTCGGCATGACGCCGCGCAAGACGATGCAGCGGATCGTCCTGCCGCAGGCATTGCGGGTGATCGTCCCGCCGCTCGGCAACGAGTTCAACAACATGATCAAGACGACGTCCCTCGCGTCGGTGGTCGGCGTCACGGAGCTGGTGCTCCTGGCCCAGAACCGCTATGGCGCCACATTCCAGCCGTTCGAACCGCTCCTTGGCATCTGCGTCTTCTACCTCGCAATGACGACGATCTGGGGCGTCATCCAGGGACGGATCGAACGGAGGCTTGGTGCCGGCACGCGCTCTGAGGACGTGCCCGGCTTCTGGTCGCGGATGACAGGCGCGGGCCGCGGCCGGCAGGGCGACACCGGAGGCGTCCGGTGACGGGCCACGTCCACGGAACCGACGTGGACGTCTCGCGCGATCTCCTTGGCGCCATCGGCGGCGTGCCCACGCCGCCAACCGACATGGTCGTCGACGCCACCGACGTCAACAAGTGGTTCGGCAAGCTCCACGTCCTGCGGGACGTGACCCTGACGGTCAAGCGCAAGGAGGTCGTCGTCGTCCTCGGGCCGTCGGGCTCCGGCAAGACGACATTCATCCGGTGCGTGAACCACCTCGAGAAGATCCAGAGCGGCCGCATCTTCGTGAACGGCCACCTGATCGGCTACCGCGACGTCAACGGGAAGCTCGTCGAGGACAAGGAGGCCAACATCGCTAGGCAGCGCCAGGAGATCGGGATGGTCTTCCAGCGCTTCAACCTCTTCCCGCACAAGACAGCCCTCGAGAACATCATCGAGGCACCGATCCAGGTGCGCGGCACCCCGAAGGACGAGGCGATCGAGATGGGCCGTGCGCTCCTGACACGGGTCGGCCTCGCCGTGAAGGAACAGTCCTATCCGTCGCAACTGTCCGGCGGCCAGCAGCAACGGGTGGCGATCGCGCGAGCGCTCGCGATGAAGCCTGCCCTGATGCTCTTCGACGAGCCGACCAGCGCCCTCGACCCCGAGATGATCGGCGAGGTCCTCGAGGTCATGAAGGAGCTGGCACGCGAGGGGATGACGATGATCGTCGTCACCCACGAGATGGGCTTCGCGAAGGAGGTCGCCGACCGGGTGGTGATGATGGACGAGGGAGTCGTCGTCGAGGAGGGCACGCCCGAGCACTTCTTCACGAACCCGACGCACGAGCGGACGAAGAGCTTCCTCTCCAAGATCCTCTGAGGCGGCGGCCTCGCCCGGCCGGGGCGCAGCGGGCCGTCAGCTGGGCGGACCGTCAGGCGGGCGCACCGGGAATCAGCCTGCCGTCGGCGTCGAGCTCCGCCCGCCGCGCGGCAGCCCGCAACGCGGCGCCCGGGACCTGGTCGCGGGCGTGGTAGGACGAGCGCACGAGCGGCCCCGACTCGACATGCCGGAAGCCGAGGGCGAGCGCTTCTGCCTTCATGTCGGCGAACTCGTCCGGGTGGTAGTAGCGAACGAGCGGCAGGTGGGCGACGGTCGGCCGCAGGTACTGGCCGATCGTGAGGATGTCGCAGTCGACGGCCCGCAGGTCGCGGAACGCCTGGGACAGCTCGGGGCGCTCCTCGCCCAGGCCCACCATGATCGAGCTCTTGGTGTTGGCCGCCCGGCCCAGCTCGGCCGCGTATGCCTTCGCGCGTTGGAGCACGCCCAGGCT
>JADGQG010000071.1 GCA_017882025.1 Chloroflexota bacterium | reverse complement strand
GACGGCGAGCGCCGCGGTCACCACGGCGCAAGCCGCGAACGTCATCGCGGTTCCCGCCATCGCACTCGTCGGGTCCGCCGGCTCCTACGGCGTCCGCGTCATCGCCGCGGACGGCACGTCGCAGGTCACCTCGGTCGACGTGGGCCTCGTGACGACCAGCCTCGCCGAGATCAAGACCGGCCTGTCGGAAGGCGAAACGGTCTCTATCGGGACGGTGTCGGCACGGACTTCCACGTCGTCCGCGGGCGGTAGCGTCGCGATCCCGGGCGTCGGTGGTGGCGGCGGCGGCTTCGGCCGGGGCACCCAGCCGTGACCGACACGCTTATCGCGCTCGAGGGAGTCTCCCGTGTCTACACGTCCGGCCGCCTCGCGGTGCCGGCGCTCGTGTCCGTGGACCTCCAGGTGGCCCGCGGCGAGTTCGTCGCGATCATCGGACCCTCGGGCTCCGGGAAGTCCACGATGATGAACATCCTGGGGTGCCTGGATCGACCAACCGAGGGCCGCTACGTCCTGGACGGCACCCCCGTCGAGTCGCTCGACGACGACGGGCTCGCCCGCCTCCGGAGCCGGGCGATCGGCTTCGTCTTCCAGTCGTACAACCTGCTGCCGCGAACCTCCGCCCTGGAGAACGTGGCGGCGCCGCTCATGTACCAGGGCGTCCCGCGCCGCGAACGCCACGCCCGCGCGCAGGCGGCGCTGGAGCGCCTGGGCCTGGGCGACCGGCTGGACCACGAGCCCGCCGAACTGTCCGGCGGCCAGCAGCAGCGCGTCGGGATCGCCCGCGCGATCGTCACGGAGCCCGCGATCCTCCTGGCGGACGAGCCGACGGGCAACCTCGACAGCCACTCCGGGGACGAGGTCATCGCGCTCTTCCACGGCCTCCATGCCTCCGGCCGGACCATCATCCTGATCACCCACGACGTGGACGTGGCGGCCGTGGCCAGCCGCCAGGTACACCTCCGCGACGGGCGCATCGCGGCATGAGCGCGCTGGATCTCTTCCGTCTCGCATTCGGGCGTCTGGGCACCGGCCGGCTCCGGACGGCTCTGACCATGCTGGGCGTCGTCATCGGCGTGGCGTCGGTCGTGGCGCTCGTGGCGGTCGGCCAGGGCGCGACCAGCGGGATCAGCAGCCGGCTCCAGGGTCTGGGCACGAACCTGCTGACGGTCAACGCCGGCGCCTCGTTCACCGGCTTCACGCGCGGGGCGGCCGGCTCGTCAGCCACGCTCAAGCTGGCCGACGCGGACGCGCTCCGCTCGCTGGCCGGCGTCGAGGCCGTCGCGCCGGAGCTCTCGACTCAGAAGCTCGTGGTCGCCGGGGCCAAGAACACCACGACCACGGTGATCGGCACGACGGCGGACTATCCGACCGTTCGGGCCTACACGATCTGGCAGGGTTCGTTCCTGACCCCGGCCAGCGTGGACGCGGGGCTCCGCGTGGCGGTCCTGGGCGCCACGACGGCGGACGACCTGGGCCTGGCCGCGAGCGCGATCGGGACGGACGTCACGATCGGTGGGCTCCCGTTCCGGGTGGTCGGAATCCTCCAGGCGAAGGGCGGCACGGGCTTCCAGAGCCCGGATGACCAGGTCCTGATCCCGGTCTCCACGGCCAGCGCCCTGATCGTGGGCGGGACCAGTGTCCGATCGATGGGCGTGAGCGTCGCGACGCCCGATCAGATGACCACGGTCTCGGCCGAGATCACCGCCGCGCTCCGCGAGCGCCACGGGCTGACCGGAACTGCCGCGGACGACTTCACGATCCAGAACCAGGATCAGCTCCTCGCCACGGTGTCGTCGGTGAGCACGCTGCTGACCGTGCTCCTGGCCGGGATCGCGTCAATCTCGCTGATCGTCGGCGGGATCGGGATCATGAACATCATGCTGGTCTCGGTCCGGGAGCGGACGCGCGAGATCGGGATCCGCAAGGCGATCGGCGCCCGCGGACGGGACATCCTGGCCCAGTTCCTGATCGAGGCGCTGGTGCTCTCGCTCGCCGGCGGCCTGTTCGGCATCGCGATCGGGTTGGCAATCTCCGCCCTGATCGGCGTCGTCGCCGGCTGGGGATTCATCTTCAACCCGCTGACGATCCTGGCGGCCGTCGGCTTCAGCCTCATGGTTGGGATCGTGTTCGGGGTCTGGCCGGCAAGCCAGGCCGCCCGGCTCGATCCAGTCGTCGCCCTCCGTTACGAATGACCCTCCGCCACGAATGAAAGGATCGCCTCATGACTGACTCCTTCGCGCCCGTCGAGCCGGGCCAGCCGGCCGAATCCCAGGGCCCGGCCGCCCCGGCCACTGCACCGCTCGCCCACACCGTGTCGACGCCCCCTCCGCCGGTCATCGCACCCGCCAAGAAGGGAGACCGGACGTTTCGCGTCCTCCTCGCCGTTGGGCTTCTCGTGGCCGTCGGCGGCGTGACGTTCGCTGTGGGCCGCGCAACCGCCCCGGCGGCGGCGGCCTCGACGCCCGGCGGCTTCGGCAACGGCGGATTCACCAACGGCGGCACGGGCAACGGCGGCGCCGGTGCGGCCGGGTTGGGCCGTGGGGGCTTCGGCGGCGGCGTCCTGGTGACGGGGACCGTTGACTCGATGTCCGGCACCACGATGACCCTCAAGGAGGCGAACGGCAGCACCGTCACGGTGAACCTGGCCAGTGCCACGACGTACCATGCGCAGGCTGCGGCGATCGCGGCGGACGTGACAACGGGGAAGAAGGTGCAGGTGCAGGTGGCGATCGCCGGCGCGTTCGGCGCTCCGGGTGCCAGCCCGGAGGCGGGCGCGAGCCCTGCAGCGGGCGGCGGCAACACGACGCGCACGGTCACCGCCACGGATGTGATGCTCGTCACGCCCTGACGGGCACATCGCCATGCCCTGGCGCGCACAGGAGATCTCGTGCACCTGCTGGTCATCGAGGATGACGCCCGGCTCGTCCGGCTCCTGCGGCGGCTCCTGACGCAGGACCGCCACACGGTGGAGACCGCGGAGACGGCCGATGAGGGCCTGGAGGTCGCCGGGGCCTCGCCGGGCCTCGACGCGGTGATCCTCGACGTCGGGCTGCCGGACCGGTCCGGCTTCGAGGTCGCGCGGCAGCTCCGCCGGGTGGGCAACGCGGTGCCGATCCTGATGCTGACGGCGCGGGATGCGGTGGGGGACCGGGTGGCCGGGCTGGACGCCGGCGCCGACGACTACCTCGTGAAGCCGTTCGCCTACGAGGAGCTGCTCGCGCGGCTCCGCGCGCTGGGCCGGCGACCGCCACCGCGCTCGACCATGCGGCTCACCGCGGGGCCGATCGCGCTCGACGAGGCGTTGCGCCGGGTGACCGTCGCGGGGATTGAGGTCCAGCTGAGCGGCCGCGAGTACTCGATCCTGGAGTGCCTCCTTCGCCGGCCCGGGCAGGTCTTGAGCCGCGACCAGCTGCTCGACTACGCCTGGCCGTATGGGGCCGCGCTCACCCCGAACACGGTGGAGGCGTACATCCACCTGCTCCGCGAGAAGCTGGGACCGGATGGCGCGGCCTGCATCGAGACGGTCCGCGGTATGGGATACCGGCTGCGTGGCGACTGACGCCCCGCGCGACGGCGGCGACGCGGCGCTTCTCCGCCGCACCCGCCTTCGCCTGCTTGCCTGGAGCGGTGGCCTGACGCTGCTCATCCTGGTGCTGCTCGGCGCGGCGCTCTATACGGCCGTCTCCGGGTCGCTGGCGGCGCGCGGTACCGACCTCCTGGCTGCTCGCGCCGACGGGTTGGCGCAACTCCTCGAGCGACCCGGGCAGATCCCCGACCACTTCGTGCTCGGTCCGGGCTTCGGAGGCGAGTCGTCCGGGACCCTCGCGCTGATCGTGCGCCCGGACGACACGCTCGTCGGGCCGGCCGAGCTACAGACGATCACCGGATTGCCGGACCCGGCCGGAGTCGCGGCCGCACGGGCGGGGTCCACCGACGTGCGACAGGTGGAGGTGTCGTCGATCGCGGTCCGCGTCTACTCGGTGGCGGTCACGCGGGCGGACGGGGCGTACGTCGTGCAGGTGCTTGGCGAGCGGTCGTCGGAGGTGCAGCTCCTCTCGACGCTCCTGTCCGTGCTCGCGTTCGGCGGGCTGGCGGCGCTGCTCCTGGCTCTCGCCGCGGGCTACGTCTACGCCGGGCGGGCGCTCATCCCGGTTCGAGCCTCCATGGATCGACGCGACGCCGCGCTCCGGCGCCAGCGCGAATTCACCGCCAACGCCAGCCACGAGCTCCGCGCGCCGCTGACGATCATCCGCGCGAGTGTCGCCGATCTTCGCCGCAACCGGAAGCAGCCCGTGGAGAAGGTCGGCGAGGCGCTCGGCGACATCGACGTGGAGGTGTCTCACCTGACCGCGCTCGTCGAGGATCTGCTCCTCCTGGCGCGCACGGACTCGGGTGCCCTGGCCCTGGAGCGAGCGCCACTGGACCTTGCGGATGTCGCGGTTGAGGCTGCCGGGCCGCTCACGCCGGTCGCCGCCCAGCGAGGGGTGCGGCTGGAGGTCGATCCGCGGCCCGCGCAGGTTGCCGGAGATCCGCTCCGCCTTCGCCAGCTCGTAACGATCCTCGCCGACAACGCCCTGGCCCACAGCCCGGCCGGGACGACCGTCGCCGTGCGCGTCCGGCCCGAGGGTCCGGATTCGGTCCTGACCATCGACGACCAGGGTCCGGGCATCCGCGACGAGGACCTGCCGCGGATCTTCGAACGCTTCTGGCGCGCCGACAACGCGCCGGCCGGTGGCACCGGCCTGGGGCTGTCCATCGCGGCGTGGATCGTGGAAGCGCATGGCGGAGCGATATCAGCGGCCAACCGTCCGGAGGGCGGGGCACACTTCGAGGTCCGGCTCCCGACGAGCACCTGAGCCGCTGGCGGAGCCGTCCATCGAGGACCGTCCGGCCAGCCTGTGGGAGCCCGCATGCGGTGGGGGAGGTGTCTCCCGCCGTGATGCCAGTAGCGGACATATCGACCGTCGCAGGTATGCCCGCAACGGGCATCAGCGAACCATGGAGAGCACGCGTCTGATGCGTATTCGTGCTCTCATTGCATCACGGCGCATGACGGCCACGCCAACATGGCGAGTCGCCCCGACGACGAACCAACCCGTTGCGGGCGCCTCAGCCTTCCTGTCGCACGGCGCGCCAAACAAGCTGGCATCGCCGGCCCCTAGGATGCGCTGGGCATGCAGATTCTCGACGGCGCTCCCGTCTACTCGGCCACCGATCTCGTCGGCTTCCTCGCCTGTGCGCACCGCTTCGAGCTGGAGCGCGCGGCGATGGCCGGTCTGGTCTCGAAGCCGATCCGCAGCGATCCCACGATCGAGCTTGTCCAGGAGCGCGGCTACGAGCACGAGAAGCGGTACCTGGAGGACCTCCGGACGGCCGGACGGCGGATCGTCGAGATCTCGCGCGACGGCTCGGTCGCGAACTCGCGCTCGGGCCTCGATGAGGCCGCCGAGCTCACCTGTCAGGCGATGCGGGACGGCGCGGATGTCGTCTACCAGGCCACGTTCTTCGACGGGACATGGCGCGGCCACGCCGACTTCCTCCTGCGGATCGACCACGCACCCGCGGAGCCGGACAGCGCGCTCGGCGCCTGGCACTACGAAGTCGCCGACACCAAGCTCGCCCGCCACGTCAAGGCCGGCGCCGTCCTCCAGATCTGCTCGTACGTCGACCAGCTGACGCGGGTGCAGGGGAGGCAGCCCGAGCGGCTCCACGTCGCGCTCGGCGGAAGCGCTCGCGAGACCGTGATCCTCCGCGTCGACGATTACATGGCCTATTACCGCCGCGTGAAGGCGGACTTCATCGCCGCCGCGGACGGCCAACATGTCGGCCCACCAGCGTACCCGCCCGCGAACACGTACCCCGAACCCGTTGAGCACTGCGACGTCTGCCGCTGGTGGGCGGTCTGCCGGGACCGGCGCCGCGCCGACGATGACCTGAGCCTCGTGGCGGGAATCAGCAGCCGACAGCGGCGTGGGCTCAAGGAGCGGCCCGCGGACGCGCCGCCGGGCCCGGTCCGGACCCGTCGAGGCCTTGCCGGGCTCCAGCTCCCGCTGCGGCCGAAGCTCGACAGCGGCGGCGATGTCGCGCTCGCGCGCGTCCGCGAGCAGGCACGGATCCAGGTCGAGGGCGAGGACCGCGGAGAGACGCTCTGGGAGCTCCTCGAGCCCGAGTGGACCCACGACACAGAGGCCGGTGCACGGACACTCGTCCCGGATCGCGGCTTTCTCGTCCTGCCCGAGCCGTCGCGAAACGACCTCTTCCTCGACCTCGAGGGTGATCCGTTCGCGCTCGACGATGGCGTCGACTACCTGTTTGGCGTGCTCGACCAGGCGTCGGTCGAGGATGACCCGCGCTGGACGGGCGTGGAGGCCGGCGCGGCGGACCCCAAGTTCCACGCCTTCTGGAGCCGCGATACCGATGGCCTCGTGACGTTGCCCGCCGAGAAGGCGGCCTTCGAGCGTCTGGTGGATTTCCTGATCGCGCGGCTCGATGCGGACCCGTCACTCCACGTCTACCACTACGCGGCGTACGAGAAGACCGCGCTCGCGCGCCTCGCCCAGCGTCATGCGACCCGCGAGGACCAGGTCGACCGGCTCCTCAAGGGGCGCGTCCTCGTCGACCTCTATCGCGTCGTGCGGCAGGGAATCCGTGCCAGCGTCGAGAGCTACTCGATCAAGCGCCTCGAGCCCCTCTACGGGCTTCACCGCGCAGTCAACCTGAAGGACGCGGGGAGCAGCATCGTCGAGTTCGAAGCGTGGCTCGGCCGCGGCGCCACCGCCGACGGTCTCGTTGGCGACGAGATCCTCCGCGAGATCGAGGGCTACAACCGCGACGATGTCCTGAGCACGTGGCGCCTCCGCGAGTGGCTCGAGCGCCGCAGGCTGGACCTCGGTGCGCGGCTTGGGATCTCGATTCCCCGGCCCTCGCTCGCGGACGCCGCGATGGAGCCGCCCGAGCCCACGGAGCGGCAGGCGGCCGTTGCCGCGGTCGTCGCGGCGTTGACGCGGGACATCGCGGAGATGGACCCGGCGAGCGCGGAGCTCACGGCCCTGACCGACGAGCAGCGCGCGGCCTGGCTCCTCGCCCAGCTTCTCAACTGGCATCGCCGCGAGAACAAGGCCTTCTGGTGGCGCTACTACGACCTCTGCCAGATGACCGACGAGGACCTGCTCGAGGCGCGCGAACCGATTGGCAGGGTCGAATTCGTCGAGGATCTGGGCTCGGCGTCGAAGGCCGGCGCGCACCTGCAGCGGTTCCGCTTCCCGCCCCAGGACCACGCGGCCAAGGTGGGCCGCCGCGTCGACGATCCGCGCGTGCAGTCGGCCGTGGGCACCGTCCGGGAGATCGACGAGGTGGGCGGCACGGTCACGCTTTACCGGACCGCGACCGAGCTCGCGCGCGGGATTCCTGCCTCGCTCGTCCCGTTCGACTTCGTGGCGACCAGCGTCATCGAGGATTCGCTCCTGCGAATCGGGCGGCGCGCCGTGGAGCTTGGGGCCGGGCAGGGGATCGAGCACGGGATCGGCGACCCCGGACCCATCGACCGGGCCGCGAGGGAGCTGCTCCTTCGACGCCCCCCGCGAATCGCCGGTCGCGTGCCAGGATCCCCGTTGCGTTCCGACCACGAGCCTGCCCTGGAGGCCGCGACCCGGCTCGTCGTCGACCTCGACGGCACGACCCTCGCGATCCAGGGTCCACCCGGGACCGGCAAGACATACACCGGGGCCCGCATGATCCTCGCGCTCGTCGCGGCCGGCAAGGCGGTCGGGGTCACCGGGAACAGCCACAAGGTGATCGGCAACGTGCTCGACGAGGTCCATCGCGCCGCGGAGGAGGCACGTCTCCCCGACGAATCGATCCTGATCGGCCAGAAGCCCGGCATCGGCGAGCCGCCGACGTGCCCGGACGCGCAAGACCTGGCGAAATGGGATGGCGGGAAGATCGCGGCCGCGCTCGCCGATGGGGCCCTCCACGTCGTCGGGGGCACGGCCTGGCTCTGGTCCATGGCCGCCATGGCGGGAAGTGTCGACGTCCTCCTCGTCGACGAGGCCGGCCAGATGAGCCTCGCGAACACGATCGCGGTGTCGCCCGCGGCACGCTCGCTGGTGCTCCTGGGCGATCCCCAGCAGCTTGACCAGCCGCTCAAGGGGAGCCACCCGCCCGGCGCCGAGCGGAGTGCGCTTGCCCATCTCCTCGCCGGGGACCCCGGCCAGCCGGCCCACGCCACGATGCCCCCCGAGCGCGGCCTGTTCATCGAGAAGACGTGGCGTCTCCATCCCGACGTCTGCGCGTTCACGAGCGAGGTCTTCTACGAGTCGAAGCTGACGCCCGAGGCGGGGCGCGAGCGGCAGTCGGTGCGGGGCGTGCCGCCCGAATCGCGGCCGGGCGTGCCGCCGCTGCGCGGGGCGGGAATCCGCTGGCTGCCCGTGGAACATGCCGCGAACGCCGTCGACAGCCCCGAGGAGGCCACCGAGATCGCCCGCCTCCTCGGGGAGCTGTTCGACCCGGCGACGGATGCACGCTGGACCAATGTCGATGGCGTAGAAGCGCCTCTCCGCCTCGGCGACGTGGTGGTCGTGGCGCCGTACAACGCCCACGTGGACCGGATCGCGGCGGCGCTCCGGGCGGCCGGTCTCGGTGGGGTCCGGGTCGGCACGGTCGACAAGTTCCAGGGCCAGCAGGCACCCCTGTCGATCTACGCGATGGGATCGTCGTCGCCCGAGGATGCTCCGCGCGGGATGGAGTTCCTCTACTCGCTGAACCGCCTCAACGTGGCCACGTCGCGCGCTCGCTGCATCGCTGCGGTCGTCGCCTCACCGGCGCTCGTGCGCGTTGCCTGCCAGACGCCCCGCCAGATGCGCCTGGCCAATGCGCTCTGCAGGCTCGTCGAGATGTCGTCGCCGGTAGCCTGACGCAGGCTCCGGCTCCCGCCCGATTACGCCAGGAAGGGCCCGGATTGCGGATGCCCGTTGCGTACACAGGCAGCGGTGCATCACGGCTCCGCGATCTCCGGGTGCAGCGCGGCGCCGCCTCCGACTACAGCGTGCGGTGGGCGTTCCTCGGCTGCGCGGCCCCGACCCCCAGGACCTCGGTCCCGGCTTCGAGCACGTCTGCCTCTTCGCCCATGCCCACGTAGAGGAGCGGCGAGGTCAGGAAGAGGTCCGCGGCCGCGAGCGTCGTCGCGATCGGCACGTTA
>JADGQG010000225.1 GCA_017882025.1 Chloroflexota bacterium | reverse complement strand
CGGCGGCGTTGCCGTCATCAAGGTGGGCGCGGCGACCGAGGTCGAGCTCAAGGAGAAGAAGCACCGGATCGAGGACGCCCTGTCCACGACCCGCGCGGCTGTCGAGGAAGGCATCGTTGCGGGTGGCGGCACCACGCTGCTCCAGGCGATCCCGGCACTCGACGCCCTCAAGCTCGAGGGCGACGAGCAGGTCGGCGTCGACATCGTCCGGCGCGCGCTCGAAGCGCCGGCCAAGCAGATCGCGGACAACGCCGGCGAGCGCGGCGAGGTCGTGATCGAGCGGATCAAGAACCTGCCCAAGGGTCAGGGCTTCGATGCTCTGAAGGGCGAATACGCCGACATGTTCGAGCGCGGCATCGTGGATGCCGCCAAGGTGACCCGCTCCGCGCTCCAGAACGCGGCCTCGATCGCGGCGATGGTCCTCACGACGGAGACGCTCGTGACGGATCTTCCCGAGAAGAAGGACGCCGGCAACGGCGGCGGTCACGGCCATGGCGGCGGAGACATGGACTTCTAGTCCAGCGTCTCGCACAGCGCAACGCAGGGCCCCGGCCGGGAACGGCCGGGGCCCTGCCTGTCGTTGCGCCGTCCCGGGCTGGAGCGCAACGAACGGGCCATTCCGCACTGGCGGACGTGTTGCGCGGCCCGGCACGCTCGCGCGGCTGGAGGTCCAATGCCCATCACCTCACCCGCGCGAGACGGCCATTGGTCCGGTCCGGGCGCGATGTCGCTCGGCGCCGGCCGCTGGGATCCCGCGTTCGCCGACGCCCCTCGCATGGTCGATGCGATCCTCGCCGAGCATGCGGTCCCACCGCCGCTCCCAGAAGCGGCCACGGCCGAGCTCCGCGAGATCGTTGCCCGCGCCGAGGCCCGGGCCGGCCTCTGACGCCGCCCCACCGACGGATCGGGCCGCGCCCCCACGGGTCGCGGCGAGTGCTGTGGAGGCGCCGCGCGACGCGGCGAGAGGAGTTCAATGGACGAGACGCGATTCGCGATCCTGCGTCAGGCGGTCGCGGACGGCGAGCCGGCGGCGGCCGAGGCGGCCGCCCGGGAGGCGCTCGCGGCGGGGATCCCGCCGCTCCGTCTCATCGACGAGGCGGCCATGCCAGCCCTGCGCGAGGTCGGGGAGGGGTTCTCCAACGGAGACCTGTTCCTGCCCGACCTGATGCTCGCCGCGCGGGCGATGCAGGCTGCGATGCGCGTCATCGAGCCGGCACTCGGTGCCGGCGGTGAGCGGCGAGCATCGGCAGGCCGCGTCGTGCTCGGCACGGTGGCCGGCGACATCCACGAGATCGGCAAGAACCTCGTGGCGACACTTCTTTCGGCGAACGGCTTCGAGGTCCACGACCTGGGCGTCGACGTGGCGCCGGCGGCCTTCGTCGCCAAGGCCGCCGAGGTGAGCGCCGACCTGGTCGGCGTCTCCGCGCTGCTCACCACGACGATGACCGGGCAGCGCGCAGTGGTGGAGGCGCTCAGCGCCGCCGGCCTCCGGCCCCACGTCAAGGTGATGGTCGGCGGGGCACCCGTGACACGCGCCTGGGCCGAGGAGATCGGCGCCGACGCCTACGCGGAGGACGCGATCGCCGCCGTCGACACGGCCCGCCGGCTCCTCGGGGTGTCGGCATGAGCCGGGGTGCCGGGATGCACGCGACCACCTCCGCCCAGCCACCGACCACCCCGACGCGTCGACCGCTGACCCCGCTCGTCGATCCGGCGATCCGGCTCGAGGTCCTCGATGCCGCGGCGCTCGATCGCATCCACGCCGCCACCCTCGAGTTGATCGAGACGGTCGGCGTCCGCTTCCCTTCCGCACGAGCCCAGGCGATCTGGGCCGACCACGGCGCGCAGGTCGACCCTGGCACCGGGATCGTCCGCGTTCCCGGGCACATCATCGACGCAGCGTTGCGAAGTGCCCCGGCGTCCTTCACGTTGGCCGGCCGGGAGCCCGAACGCGACCTGCCCCTCGACGGCCACCACGTCTGGGCCGCCACCGACGGCTGCGGCGTGGAGGTCGCCGACCTCGCCACCGGGGAACGGCGACGTTCGACCCTCGACGACATCGCCTCGATCTGCCGGGTCGCCGAGGAGCTGCCGGACGTCGGCTTCATCTGGATGCCGGTCTCGGCCCAGGACGTCGCGCCCGAGACCCGCGCGCTCCGGGAGCTGGCGGCCGCGCTGAGCATCACCACGAAGCACGTGCAGACCGAATCGGTCATGCACCCGCGCGAGGCGGCCGTCGCCGTCGAGATGGCGCTCGCACTCGCCGGCGGCCGTGCCGCGCTGCGTGTGCGGCCGCCCCTCTCGTTGACGTTCTGCACCATCAGCCCGCTCGCGCACGAGGCCGGCGCGCTCGACGCTGCGCTCGTGGCGGCGGAGGCCGGGATCCCTACGGGCTTCATGACCATGGCATCGTGCGCCCACACGGGTCCGGCGACGCTTGCCGGCACGCTGGCGGTCGGGAACGCAGAAGTGCTCTCGGCGCTGGCGCTCGTGGAGCTGGCCGTCCCCGGTGCGCCCGTCTACTACGCCGCCGCGCAGACCGCCATGGACCTGCGCACCGGCGCGTACACGGGCGGCGGCCCGGAGGATGTCCTCTTCGGGCTGGCCTCGGGGGAGCTGGCGGAGCGCTATCAGGTGCCGCTCTCGATGGGCGCGTTCGCGACGGGCGCCCACGTGCCCGACTGGCGGGCCGGCCTGGAGAACGGCCTCGCGGCCCTTGCCGCGTGCGTCGGCCGGGCGGACATGCTCCTGGGCATGGGCCTGCTCGCCGGCAGCCGGATCTGGTCGTACGAGCAGCTCCTGCTCGACGCCGAGATCCTGGGCCTGGTCCGCGGGATCTGCCGCGGCATCCCGGTAGACGATGAGTCGCTCGCACTCGACGTCATCCGCGCCGTCGGCCCCGGCGGGGACTTCCTTGCCGAGCCCCATACGCGCCGGCACATGCGCGAGCGCTGGAGCCCAGCGCTCATCGATCGCCGCCCGCCCGCCCCCGACGGCA